>JAPPGV010000026.1 GCA_028821235.1 bacterium | reverse complement strand
ACCAACCCGAAAAACTAACCCAAGCGGCTTGACAACAAGACAGGGACACCCCGCCTCCACCACCTTGGTTGGAGCGTGGTCGGCCATGCCCGGCTGGATGCCGGCGATCGGCTCTCGCTCCATGAGCTGTCATGTTCCCTCGGACTTGACCGGACCGATCGGTGAGAAGCTTCCGGCCAGCGTTGGTGCTTGGCAATGGGCAACGTATAGCGAGGGTGTGACGGATTCAACCCCCTTCCTGCAGAACGCGAGAATCTCCGGACGTGCCCGGGGCCTCGTTCATGGACGGGTGATGTCCGGTTCTGTCGTTCTGCCGGATGAGGCGTCGCCGCCAGGAGGTTGGGCGGGTGTGGTATCCTGCTATGACTCGGTAAGACTGTATACAGAGGCGCTCGATACCATGAGGACTACCAGCACGATGACCTTTTCCTTGCCGCCCGAGCTTGCGAAGCAGATCCGCGACGTGGCGGCGGAGGAGGGACGGAGCCGGAGCGAGCTGATACGAGAGGCATTGCTCCGCTATGTGGAAGAGTCGGCTTGGCGTCAAGTGCTCCGTTATGGGGAGGCGCGGGCCAGGGAGCGGGGCCTCGGTCCGGCCGATGTGGGCCGTCTGGTGGAGGAGTATCGCGCTGAGGCGCCCTCAACGCGGGCGTGAGGGCAGTTCTCGACACCAACGTCATCGTCTCGGCTCTTAACTTCCCGGGAAACGAACGGATCGTCCTCGACCTCGCTCGCCGAGGCCGGTTCGAGTGGTATCTATCGCCGTTCATCCTCCAAGAGACCGCAGGGGTGCTGGAGAGAAAGTTCGGATGGGAAGGTGAGCAACTGGACGGAGTTCTGGCCACGCTCAGGAACCGGGCGACCTTCCTGGACCCGGACCGGATTCCTCCGATTATCGAGGGCAATGAGGCCGACAACCGTGTCCTGGCGTGCGCGGTCGAAGCCTCCGCCGACTACCTGGTCACCGGAGACCGACGCCATCTTCTACCCCTGGAGAGAATCATGGGAGTGCGAATCGTCAACGCTCCCGTGTTCCTGAACAGCTTGGAAGCCTGAACCGGTGGATTGCCGCCGCGCCTTCTAATCGGAGGCGAGATGGGCTTGGCCGGCTTGGCAGAAGGTCAGGGCACCGCAAGAGTCCCCGGTAGGGGCGTCCGCCGTAGCCGACGCCTTTGGCCGCTGGTTGTACGTAGCTGGTATCCAGTTGGGTTCGGTGACGACTAACGGCCAACGACTATCAACCGTCAACCGGTGTCTCCCGAGGGTCAGGACTTCAGGAGCCTGACGGCGTACTGCGCGAGCTGGCGGTCGCGGGTGACGAGCGTGAATTCCTCAGATCTGGCTTGCGCGATCAGCATCCGATCGAAGGGGTCCCGGTGATGGAGGGGCAGCCGAGCGACTTGTCGGGCATGGGCGAAGGTTACCGGTAGCTGCAGGAAGTCCTCTTCGATCACCGCGTCGAGGTCGCCGCCCAGTTCGAGTTTTCCGAGCGACTGCTTGACGGCGATCTCCCAGATGCTCACGGCACTGATCCAGACCCGGTTGCCGGGATCCGCGATGGCATGCTGAGCGTCGGGCGAGAGTTCGTCTCCGTTGACCCACCACAGCAGCGTGCAGGTGTCGAGCAGTAGGTCCAACCCTCAGCCCTCGAAGGCGTCGATCAGCCACTCGGGCGTATCCGAGAAGTCGGGGGCCATCTTGACCTTGCCCGCCAGGCGCCCGGGCGTCCGGGGCGCCCTGCGGGGCTGGTAGGCACAGAGCCGAGCGACCGGTCTCCCGGCGCGTCCGATCACGACCTCCTCGCCCTCCTCCACGCGTTTGAGGAGTTTCGAGAGGTTGGTCTTGGCCTCATATATGTTGACTATCCGTTCGCTCATCGCCTGCCTGTCGGTCCTGGTTAGTCTAGTCAGACTAACCAAGCAAGGCCCTGACGAGATCTCGACGCCGGCGACTGGTCCATAGTTACTATTAGGCACCGTTTATTGATTGTTAGCAACTAGCAACTAGCAACTAGCAACTAGCGGATGATGGCTATGAGCTCGTTGGTGCGGACGGTGTCACCCGGCCGGACCTTCAGCTCCACCAGCTCCCCGTCCATAGGACTCTTGATCTCGTTCTCCATCTTCATCGCCTCGAGGACGCAGATCTGCTGATCGGCCGTCACCCGGTCTCCCGCCTTGACCGACACCTTGACGATGGTTCCCTGCATGGGGGACAGCACCATCCCGGGCTCGGTGGAAGCCGGCCCTCCGGCGGCCCGCCGCTGCGGTGGGCGCCGCATCGGGCGATCCCCGCCGGCCGGGTCCGGCGCCGCCGGGGACCAGAAGGTCACGTCGAACTTGCGCCCGCCCACCTCCACCGTCATCTCGCGGCCCGGCCCCCGATCCTCGGTGGGTCGGGCCTCACCCCGGTCGAACGGCTCGGGGTCGAGCATCAGCTCCTCTTCCACGAACCGGGTGTGGGCCTCGCCGCTGACGAAGACCGGGTGGGACAGCACAGCTCGGTGGGCCGGCAGCGTGGTGGCCACGCCCGCCACGCGGTACTCGTCGAGGGCACGTTCGGCCCGGGCTATCGCGGCTTCCCTGGTCCGGCCCCACACCACCAGCTTGGCCAGCAGGTTGTCGTAGTACTGGCTGACCGTGGTGCCCGGCGTGATCCACGAGTCCACCCGCACGCCCGGGCCTCCGGGCTCCTGGTACTCGGTTACGGTCCCAGGCGAGGGGCGGAACCGGTTGGCCGGGTCCTCGGCGTTGACGCGCAACTCGATGGCGTGGCCGACCACCGGGGCCTCGTCGAAGGAGAGCGGATGGCCGTCGGCGATCGCCAGCTGCTCGGCCACGAGGTCGAGTCCGGTCACCATCTCGGTCACCGTGTGCTCGACCTGGAGGCGGGTGTTCATCTCGAGGAAGTAGAACGTCCCGTCGGGCCGGACCAGGAACTCGACGGTGCCGGCGTTGGTGTAGTCGCAGGCCTCTGCGATGGCGAGGGCGGCCTCGCCGAGTCCCCTCCGGCCTTCAGGGGTGAGCAGCGTGGAGGGCGCCTCCTCGATGAGCTTCTGGTGACGGCGCTGCACGGAGCAGTCCCGCTCACCGAGGAAGCGGGCGTTGCCGTGCCGGTCGACGATGATCTGGGCCTCGATATGGCGGGCCCGATCGAGGTATGCCTCGAGGTAGACCGCCGGGTTGCCGAAGTACGCCTCCGCCTCCCTCCGGGCGCCCTCGATGGCGTTGCCGAGTTCCTTGCGGTTGGCGGCGACCCGCAGACCCTTGCCCCCGCCGCCGTGAGAGGCCTTCACCGCGATCGGGTAGCCGATCCGCGACGCGATCGGGGCGGCCTCCTTCAGGCTGAGGACAGCGTCTGTGGTTCCCGGCACCGGAGCCACCCCGGCCTGCTCCGCGGTCTGGCGGGACCGGATCTTGTCGCCCATCAACTCGATGGCGCGGGCCGGCGGCCCCACCCAGGTGATGCCCGCATCCTCCACCAGGCGCGCGAATCCGGCGTTCTCCGAGAGGAATCCGTATCCGGGATGGATCGCGGCAGCGCCGGAGCGCCGGGCGACGTCGATGATGCGCCGGGCGTTCAGGTAGGACTCCGAGGCCGGAGGCCCGCCGATGTTCCACGCCTCGTCGGCCAGCTCGACATGCAGGGCGTCGCGGTCGAGTTCCGAGTACACCGCGATCGTCCGCAACCCCAGCTCGGCCGCGGTCCGGATCACCCGTACCGCGATCTCCCCCCGGTTGGCGACCAGGAGGGAGTCCATGCTCAGGCTCTGCTTCGGCACAAGGGCCTCCTAGAGGGGGATGTTGCCGTGCTTCTTGGGCGGTAGCGAGTCACGCTTGTCGCGGAGCATGTCGAACGCCTTGATGAGAAGCACCCTGGTCTCTCGGGGCTCGATGACGCTGTCCACCAGGCCCAATTCGGAAGCTACGTAGGGGTTGGCGAAGCGGTCCTCGTACTCCTCTACGAGATCGTCCCGCTTGGCATCGGGATCGGCGGCGGTGGCGATCTCCTTGCGATGGATGATGTTGACCGCACCCTGGGCGCCCATCACGGCGATCTCGGCCGACGGCCAGGCGTAGACCAGGTCGGCGCCCACGCCGCGGGCGTTCATGACCAGGTAGGCGCCTCCATAGGACTTGCGGGTGATCACGGTGACCCTGGGCACGGTGGCCTCGCAGTAGGCGTAGAGCAGCTTGGCGCCGTGGCGGATGATGCCGCCGTGCTCCTGCTCCACACCGGGCAGGAATCCGGGCACGTCCACGAACGTGAGGATGGGAATGTTGAAGGCATCGCACATCCGGACGAACCGGGCCGCCTTCTGCGAAGCCCCGATATCGAGCGTCCCCGCCAGATGGCTCGGCTGGTTCGCCACGATGCCCGTGGAGTGACCGGCCAAGCGGGCCAGCCCCACCACGATGTTCTGGGCCCAGTGCTCGTGGACTTGATAGAACTCGCCGTCGTCCACCACCGATTCGATGACCTCCACCATGTCATAGGGTTGGTTGGGCGAGTCGGGGATGATCGAGTCCAGCCGGTCGTCGGCCCGGTCCGGTGAGTCGTCGGGCGGGAAGTAGGGGGGCGGCGTCATGTTGTTCTGGGGGAGGAACGACAGCAGGTAGCGGACGTCGTCCAGGGCATCGGCGCCGGTCTCGGAGACGAAATGGGTGACTCCCGAGATGGAGGCGTGGGTGTTGGCGCCGCCCAGGTCCTCGAAGGTGACTTCCTCGCCGGTCACCGCCTTGATCACGTCCGGACCGGTGATGAACAGGTGGCTGGTGCCGCCCACCTGGTAGACGAAGTCGGTGATGGCGGGGGAGTAGACCGCCCCTCCCGCGCACGGGCCCATGATGACCGACACCTGGGGGATCACCCCGGAGGCCATCACGTTGCGATAGAAGATCCTCCCGTAGCCGTCCAGCGACTGCACGCCCTCCTGGATGCGCGCACCGCCGGAGTCCTTCAGCCCGACCACCGGAGCCCCGACCTTCATGGCCATGTCCATGACCTTGGTGATCTTGTCGGCCACGGCCTTGCCGAGGCTCCCGCCGAAAACGGTGAAGTCCTCGGCGAAAACGAAGACGGTCCGGCCGTTGACGGTTCCGTAGCCCGTCACCACGGCATCCCCGAGCGGGCGCCGATCCTCGAGCCCGAAGCCGCGCGACTGGTGCCGCACGAAGGTGTCGATCTCCTGGAAGCTCCCCTGGTCGAGGAGGAGCGCGATCCGCTCCCGGGCGGTCAGCTTGCCCTTCTCGCGCTGGCGGTCCACGGCGCGGCGGGATCCTCCGCCCTCGGCTTGGCGGCGGAGTTCTCGGAGCTGTTCGATGCGCTGCTCGGTTCCCAAAGTCTTCCGGCTCTCAGTGGTTTGTACTGCCGCTCTGGCGGCGTTCAAGGTTAGGCGTTACACACGTCCGCAACGATTCTCCGCGCGCGGAGCCGGACGCGTCACCGTTCGGCCCGGCGCCGGCGCCGCGTATCCTTCGAACTCGACCCTTAGACCCGGACCGGCTGCCGATGGCTACACCCTACGAGACGCTGATACTCGACCGGACCACCTCCACCCAGGACGAGGTGTGGTCCCGGCGCGGATCGATGCCCCTGCTGGTGGTGGCGCGGTCGCAGACCAGGGGGAGGGGGCGCTCGGGTGCGCGGTGGTCGAACGCCCCGCGAGCGCTGGCGGCTTCCCTCGGAGTCCGACCGCACTGGCCCTCCTCCTCATGGCCGCTCCTGACGCTGGTGGCCGGCGTGGCGGCCCTGCGGGCGCTCGGCGATCCGGGACGGGACATGACGCTCAAATGGCCCAACGACCTGATACGCGGGCGGCTGAAGCTGGGCGGCCTGCTCACCGAAGCCTCGGGCGACGCGGTGGTGGCGGGATGGGGCGCCAACCTGTTCTGGCCCGATGCTCCGGAGGGAACGGGCGCCGTGTTCGACTCCGATCCCGGCCGGGAGGCCGGGGCGGAGATCGCGGAGCGGTGGGTCGAGGAGTTCCTGGCACTGGTGGCCGACGAGCCGGGTGATTGGCCGCGTGACGAATACCGCCGTCGATGCTCCACACTGGGGCGACCGGTCACCTGGGTCCCGGACGGCGCCGGGACGGCGGTCGACATCTCACCGGACGGGGGTCTGGTGGTGGAGACGGCTACCGGCCGGCGGACGCTGACCTCGGCGGCGGTCTCGGAGTTGCGGGACAACTGATCCCGACTCCGGCGGTACGATCCGTCAGGAGTGTCCTGAGCCGGCTAACAGGCGGTTCTGCCACCGTCCACCGGGAGGGTGGCACCGGTGACGAAGGCGGCGTCGTCCGATGCCAGGAACAGCGCGGCGCCGGCAATCTCCCTCGGCGTCCCGAGGCGCCCGATCGGGTGCTTGGCGGCCGTCATCTCCAGTCCCCGCTCGAGGCTGCCACGGCCGTGGTTGCGCATGAGCGGCTCCATGACCGGTGTGTGGACGGCGCCGGGGCAGAGGGCGTTCACCCTGATCCCAAAGGGAGCGAGGTCGATCGCCATGGCACGGGTGAGAGAGACCACGGCACCCTTGGCGGCGCTGTAGGCGGAGAAGTTTGCCATCCCGATCATGGCGGCTACGGATGCCTGGTTGATGATCGATCCGCCGCCTGCGGCCTGCAGGTGGGGGATGGCGGCCCGAGAGGTGAGGTAGACGCCCTTGGCGTTGACCGCGAAGCACCGATCCCACTCGTCCTCGTCCGTATCCAGAACCGACCCGGATGGTGCTACGCCGGCGTTGTTGAAGACGATGTCGAGGCGTCCGAGGAGTCGGGCGGAGCTGGCAATGGCTCGGGAGACATCGTCCGGCGAAGACACGTCGGCGACCACCGGATGGGCCACCCCGCCCGTGGCCGAGATGGCTGAGGCGGCGGCCTCGGCGGCCGGCCCGTCGCGGTCGAGTATCGCAACCCCGGCGCCCTCGCTCGCGAACAGCTCGGCGGTGGCCCGGCCGATGCCCGACCCGGCGCCGGTTATGACAGCGGCCCGTCCTCGGAGTCTCATGGCGGTGATCATACGCCCTTCCGACGGCGGCTCCGGCTTTCCTGAGCGCGCCGGGAATCGATCCCGGAAGCGATCCGTCCACCGGTCGGCGGACGCCGGCCTCGGTGGCGGTCTCGGAGCTACGAGACGGCGGGTTCAGCCGTACCCCCTCCGCTGGCTACGATTGAACCGTTCGCCGTTTCTGACCTGGGCCGTACAGGAGGTGGCATGGCGGTTCTCCAGCATGAGGGAACGATCGAGATTCTCTATCGTGACTTCGCGATGCCCTCCGGGGCCGGGTTCTCCACCGGCTACCTGTCCCGCCCGGACCGGATCGGCGATTACCCGCTGGTGGTGATGCTGCCCCCGCTCCAGGGGATCACGCCCTTCGTCAAGGACCTTGCCCGCCGGTTGGCGCGTAACGGATACGCCGTTCTCGTCCCCGACCTGACCCGGGGCGCTCATCCCGGACCCAAGGCGCCGTTCGAAGAGCTGGTCGCCACCTACCACGGGATCCGGGACCGCCGCGCCCTGGCGGACATCGACGATGCGGTGGCCTTCGCGTTCGCCGACCCGGCCGGATGGGCCCGTCCCGGAAGGATCGGCGTGTTGGGGATCGACGTGGGGGGCCGGTTCGCCATCATCTACGCGGCCCACCGGCAGAGGGCCGTAGGTGCGCTCTGCGTGGCGTATGCACCGCTGGCCGGCGATGAGGAGCGGCGCCTGCCGGTGATCGAGGCCCTGGAGATGCTCCCCATGCCGGTCCTGGGTCTCTACGGGGCGGACGACGACCTGGTACCCGCCGCAGGGGTCGACGAAGCCCAGCGGCTCAACCCTCACGGCAGATGGATCCTGTACGACGGCGTGGGTCACGACTACCTCGATGACGACTCCGGCTCGTACCATCACGCCGCGGCGAGCGACACCCTGGCCCGGCTGTTGCGCTTGCTGGCCGCCACGCTCGGATAGAAGGGTGCTGAAAAAGACGAGGGTGGGTTGGCCCGCGACGCCTCAACCGGGGACTTCGTTGCCGACCATCGGGCCAACCGGACATTCTTCAGTACCCTCCTAGGCGACCGGCAGGAGCGACCCATGCGCATCTCGATTCTCATCGGCGGCGAGCCCGTAGGCGTTTTCCGGGCCCCGGAGGAAGTGGTCGCCGAAGCAGTCGCCGCCGAGCAGGACGGATTCAACTCTGCCTGGTGCATCCACTTCAGCCGGGGTATCGACTCAATGACCATGCTGGCCGCGGCGGCACAGCGGACGTCGCGCATCGAGCTAGGGGTGGGCGTGGTTCCCACCTATCCCCGCCATCCCGTGGCTCTGGCGCAATCCGCGGCAACGGTCCAATCCCTGTCGGGAGGGCGGTTCGTGCTCGGGGTGGGGGTCTCGCACCGTCCCGTGATCGAGGGGATGCACGGCCTCGACTACTCGAGCCAGGTAGGCCACCTGCGTGAGTACCTGACCGTCCTGGGAGGATTGCTAGGAGAGGGCGAGGCGAGCTTCGGCGGGGATCACTACCGGGTCGAGGCGGCGATAACGGTGCGCGGAACTTCCCGCGTGCCGGTCATTGTGGGAGCCCTCGCACCGGCGATGTGTCGGCTGGGCGGGGAACTGGCCGACGGGGTGACCACATGGTTGGCCGGACCGAAGTCCCTGGAAGAGGTGGTGCTACCAGCCGTCACCGAGGGCGCGCAGGCGGCGGGGAAGGCTTCGCCCCGCGTGGTGGCAGGGGTTCCGGTCGCGGTCGACGGAGACCGGGACCGGGCTAGGGCCGCGGCCAACCGGACGTTCGGTATGTACGGCAATCTCGTCAACTACCAGCGGCTCTTCGATCGCGAAGGAGTGGATGGGCCGGCAGATCTGGCCATCTCGGGAGGCGCGCGGACCGTCCGATCCCGCATCCGGGCCCTGTTCGACTCCGGTGCTACCGATGTATGGGCCGTCCCGTTCGATACCGGGATCGGGACCGAAGCCACCCGGGACCTCCTGGCAGGGTTAGTTACTAGTAGCTAGTTGCTGGTTAGCAATATGACGAGCGGCTAGCGTTCATACCGGAGGGAGCTCTCGCCGCTCCGGATCCCAGGCACCCCTCGCGGCCAGGCGGGCGGCGATCGGTTGCAGCGTCTCGAACCGGAGACCGGTGCGGAGCGCCTCCAGCGCCAGGATCCGGGTGGGATCGATGTTCCCCAGACCCACGTTGAGGCCGAAGCGTCCGATCAGCATCTTCTGCTGATCGGCCAGGGGCGCCTCCCACACCAGGCGGTCGACGGCGTCTCCCACCCGCTCGGCGACCGTTTCCACCGCCTCCATGTCGATCCGGCCGGTCGCGTCGTACATCCCGACCCCGGTGCCGGATTCGCGGCCCTCGACCACCACCCACGAGGCTCCCCACTCCAGGTCCTGCAGCGCCTGATCGGCCAGTTGCCCTGGAGACGGTTGGGCGGTCGGGTCCTTCTTCCCGACCTCGGTGATCACCGCCAGGTCATGGTCGAGCGCACACTCGATGGCCCCGCGCCGGCGGTCGGGCGAGAGGTCGATCGATCCCTCGGAGATCTCGACGGCGGTGAAGCCCATCCCTCGGGCGGTCCGCATGTAGTGGCGGCAATGGCGCCGGACGATGGTGGCCTCGAACATGGTCCCGCCGGGGAAGGTGAGGATCCCGGCCGACCCGATCAGGTCCAGCTTCTTGGCGAGCACCGGCTTGGGTATCAGCGCCGAGGTGCCGAAGCTGAGCTTCCAGTGGTCGATCCAGCGGTCCGCCATCATCAGCAGGTCCTCGCACTGGGACAGGCCCATCCCGGTGTCGATGACCATGGTCACGCCGGCGTGGCGCGGCTTGGCGGTCCGCTCGCGCCGTACCTCGCCGGTGACCGCCAGCCGGTACCAGGCCGATTCGCCGGCGCCGGTCATAAGTCCTGGAGGTCCTTGGATCCGGCCCTGAGGCGGGACAGCTGGATGAAGTGGGTGGGGTTGAGGAACAGCTCGTCCATCTCCGCGAGCTGGTCGATGGTGAGTCCGCGGCGGTACAACTGGAACAGGTACTGGAAGGCGTCCCGGGCCCCCGCCCCCACGTGATGGGCGCCGACCACCTTGCGGGAGGCGGAGGCGATGATCAGCTTCTGGAAGCCCGACATCCGGGGCTTGGCGAACGCGTAGAGCATCATCCGGTCGGTGGCCGGCAGGGCGACCTCCCAGCCGTCCTCCGAGTCGGGGGGCATCTTGATGATGGTCACTTCCCCGTAGCGTTCCCGGGCTTCCTCCTCGCCGATCCCGAACCAGCTGACCTCGTAGTGGGTGTGCAGGAAGTCGGGGAACTCCTTGAACTCGTAGTGGACGTCCTCGCCCATGATGTGGCGCGATGCGTACATCCCCGACTTGCGAGCCTTGAACATCTCCATGGGCGGGCCGATCAGGTCGCCGATGGCGTACACGTTGGGTACCGAGGTCTGCATCTGCGGGTTGACCTTGATGGTCCCGTCGTCGTTCAGCTTCACGCCCAGCACCTCGGCCGCCATCTTCGAGTTGGGGACCTCGCCCAGGCCGTGGAACACGAAGTCGGTCTCGACGTACTCGACTCCATCCGGCGTGGAAACGGTGACGCCCTTGACCCGGCCGCCGCCGTCATCGTGAACCTCGGTCACGACCGAGCCCTCCCAGATCTCGGTCCCCTGCTCCTTCATCATGGTGATCACGTAGTCACGGGTCTCGCCGTCCTCCAGCAGCTTCAGCAGCTCGGTGCGCACCACTAAGATGGTGCGGCGTCCGGTGGCCTGGAAGAAGCACCCGTATTCGACCGCGGTCTTGGATCCGCCGACCACGACGACCGTGTCGCCCGGCTCGTAGTCGAGATCCTCCACCAGGGATTCATAGGTGAAGACGCCCTTCAGGTCGTTGCCGGGGCACGGGAGGGGTCGGGGATGGGCGCCGGTGGCGAGGATCAGGTTGTTGGCGGTGAAGGTGCGGCCCGCCACCTCGACCGTGTGGGAGTCGATGATCCTGCCCGGGGCGTTCAGGATGTACTCGAGGTCGAGTTGCTCCTTGCTCTGGAAGTTCATGATCGCGTGCGGGGCAATCCGGCCGGCCCGGAACAGGTCGACGATCTCCTTGATGGAGGTCACCCGCCCCTCCATGTCCGGGAACCAGAACTGCCCGCTGAAGGTGCGGGTCAGCATGAGCTCGGCCGCCACCTCGCTGAAGAGGTGGTGGGGCACGCAGGCGTTGTGCGGGCACGAGCCCCCTAGGAAGGGCCACTGGTCGATGATCAGCTGGCGCCCGCCCATGGCCCGCATGTAGGCGGATCCGAAACGCCCGGCGGCGCCCCCGCCCAGGAAGATGGCATCGTAGGGACGGGTATCGGTCTCGTCGACGTTGAACACCACCCGGTTGTCCTCGGGGTCCTCCAGCATGGAGTCGATCTCCGGTCCCCAATCATGGATGCTGATGGGGTCCTGGCTGCGAATGTCCCAAGGCGTGAGCGTGGTGGTCGCCATCTGTCTCTCCCTGTGCCGATTGAGTGTCTGTTGGGGCTTCTCGGCTGAGGATAGAACAGATCGGTTCGTGCCTCGTGGACAGCATATGGCCATAGTCATTGGACATGGCTATACTCCGTGTGACGATCAGGAGGTCTCGGGCATGTCGGGTATCGGTCAGAGCCGGCGGACCATGCCGGCGGGCGAGTTCAAGAACCGGTGTCTGGCGCTCATGGACGAGGTGAACGAGACCGGCGAGGAGATAGTGATCACGAAGCACGGCAAGCCGGTGTCGCGGTTGGCCCCTGTTCGAAAGCCTGTGCCGTTGCTGGGGATGTTCCGGGACCGGATGAGCATTACAGGAGACATCATGTCTCCGGCGGTGCCTGCTGAGGACTGGGAAGCCATCAGCAACCCCGACCGGGTACTGGACCCCGATCTCCCATCCCATCAGTGATCCTGCTCGATACCCACGTGCTGGTTCGGTCGGTGATGGATTCCGATCGCCTCGGAGAAGAGTTCAAGTCGATGCTCGGCTCGTCGTGGGTAGAGGGCAGTGTCGCGGTCTCCTCGATCGTTTTCTGGGAGATCGCCATGTTGCAGGGGAGAGGGAGACTCGGAAGGGTTCCGCCTTCACGGTCTCTACGCAACAAACTGCGAGTCAACGGTTTGAACATCCTTCCGGTGGACGATGAGGTGGCTATCCGGGCTGCAGAGTTGGGGGACCAAGGGTTCCATCCCGATCCCGCTGATCGCTTTATCACGGCGACCGCGATAATCGGCGGATTCCATCTGGCGACCGCCGACCGGAAGATCATCGAGTGGGCAGACGGATTCAGGGGATTGTCCGTCCTCGATCCGCAGCGCTGAGCATGGCAAGAGCTACGTAACCGAGTTCCCAGACCCTCCTAAGGTTGGCTCACGTAGAGCTTCCAGTCCACAGCTGTGGCGCCGGACTCGGTGCACAGGACCGGGTTGAGGTCGATCTCGCTCACCTCGGGGTGTTCGGCGGCCAGGCGGGCCACGTCGGCTATCACTTCTCCCACCGCGTCGAGGTCAACCTCGGGTCCACCCCTGTACCCGGCGAGTAGCGGGAAGCCCGCCAGGCTCTCCAGCATCACGATCGCCTCGGCCTTGCTCACGGGAGCCAGCGCGAAGACCACGTCCTCGAGCAGTTCCACCATGGTCCCGCCCAGGCCGGCCATCACCATCGGCCCGAAGACCGGGTCCCGCAGGGCGCCCACCACCACCTCTACCCCGCCCAACCGCGGCTGGACCAACACCTCGGCTCCGAGCGCTGACAGCTCTCCGTAGGCGTCACGGATGTCGCCGGCGGTGGCCAGGCCCATCCGGACCCCTCCGGCCTCGGTCCGGTGGGCCACCGAGGGGGCGGCGGTCTTCATCACGACCGGACCCGGCAGGAGTTCCGCCGCCGCCACAGCCTCGTCGGCGGTGGCACACAGCGCGCTCTCGACGGTCCTGATTCCGTAGCGCGCCAGGATTGCGGCGGCCTCGGTTGCCGGGACCGGCCCTTCCGCCAGCCCGAAGGACTCGGAGAGGTCGACCCGAACGGGCGGGGCGATGCTCGGGCGGTTGGCGGCGTAGCGCACCGCGTGCCCGACGGCTCGCGCCACGCGCTCGGGCCACTCCAGGCACGGGATCCCGGCCGACTGGAGGACGTCGGCCCTACCGCGGGCCTCCCGCGGGGTCACCCAGCAGCAGTAGACGGGCACCTGGTTCCCTCCTGCCCTCAGCGCCGCCACGGTGTCGCGCAGCCCGGTCAGCGTGGCCTCGTCCATGGCCGCCCGTTGCAGGAGTACCGGGATCACCAGGTCTATCTCGCCCGAGCGGGCCAGCGTGTCGGTCAACCACGGATAGAGCTCCGCGAAGCGCGACCAGATGGGGGTCATGTCCACCGGGTTCCGGGCGCCTCCGATGGGAGGCAGCCGTTCGGCGATGTGATCCCGGAGGCCGGGCGACAGTTCGGGGACCTCTACTCCCTCATCCTCGAGCATGTCGGCCAGCTCGACGCCCACGCCGCCCGAGTTGGTGATGATGGCCGCCCGGGCCCCTCGAGGGAGCGGCTGAGCGGTCAGCACCCGCGCCACGTCGAGCATCTCCAGACCGGATCGGACGGTGATGGCCCCCGCTTGGCGCATGGCGGCCCGGAAGACGGCGTCGTCGGTACCCAGGGCCCCGGTGTGGGACAGCGCGGCTCGAGCCCCGGCCTCCGAGCGGCCGGTCTTGGTCACGATCACCGGCATGGTCGGGCTGGCGGTCCGGATGGCGGCGGCCAACTCGGCCCCGTCGGTCACCGACTCCGCGAGCAGGCACACGATGCGGGTGCCGGGATCCTGATGGAGGTAGCTGATCACCTCGTGGTCGCCGATATCGGCCTTGTTGCCTGACGAGTACACCTTCCCGAAGCGCAGGTTCTCATCCAGTGCCAGCGAGTGGATCGCCATCCCGTAGGCACCCGACTGGGTGACCAGGGCCACCGTCCCCGTCTCGATGTCGCCCGCCATCGTTATCGACGCGTTGAGGCCCAGCGCGATGTTCTGGATCCCGAAGCAGTTGGGCCCCACGATCCGGACCGGCCCGGCTGCCTCGACCAGCTCGGCTTGGAGGGCAGCCCCGGCCGGTCCGGTCTCGGCGAACCCGCCCGCCAGCACCACCATCCCGCCGACACCTTTGGCGGCGGCCTGGCGGGCGATGGCCGGAGCGGCCCGGGCAGGGACCACGAGGATCGCCAGGTCGACCTCGCCCTCTATCTCCGTCAGGCTCGGGACCGCCGGAACGCCTCCGACGCGGTCCGCCGAGGTGGTGACCGGGATTCTCTCGCCCTCGAAGGCCGCCAGGTTGCGCCAGATGACCGATCCGACCTTGCCGGGACGGTCGGAGGCGCCCACCACCGCCACCCGGGCCGGGTTGAACACGCGGTCGAGAGTCACAGGGAGAAGGACCGTTCGAGTTCGGCCGGCCGGAACTCCCGCCGGCGGACGCCGAGCGGGTCGATGGCGCGCACCAGATCGATCTGGTGGCGCGAAGGTGTCTGTACCGGCGCGAGGTCGGCCGCCACGGCGAACTCGAAGCCGGTGACGGCCTTCGCTTCCGCGAGTGTCACGTCCGGAAACAGCCTCCGCAGCCGGGCCCGACCCTCGGGGTAGTCGAACACGCCCAATTCGGTGACCAGCGTGTCCGGACCGCCTCCCGGGTAGCCCAGCGCGGATCGGGTTCCCTCAGGCGTCCGGTGGCCGATGTCGGTGATGAAGTCGCATTCCCCGACCAGGCAGCGCCCGGACCGGTGGTTGGTGGTCCACAGGGTGAGGCGCCCGATCGTGGCCGACATGTTGCATCCCCCGCCCCCACCGCCCAGCTTCACCTTCGGGTGTGGCATCCCGCCGACCGCGGTGACGTTGGTGTTCCCGTAGGGGTCGATCTGGATGCCCGACAGGAACATGAGGTCCATGTCGCCCCTGATCGACATGTCGAACGCCTCCTCGAAACGCATCGAGTAGGCCGATCCCTGCTTCAGGGAGTGGTCATTACTCGACGGAGCGATGAAGGAAGGAGAGGGGTTGACCGCGTAGGTGGCGCCCTCGATCAGCAGCGCATGGGGGGCATGGGTGCGCTTGGCGAGGTGCATGGCAACCGTGGCGCACGGGCTTCCGAAGCCGTGGAATACAACCTCGGCATCTCGAACGGTCCGGGCGAGTTCGACCACGAATAGCTCGTCGAGTCCGAATCGGTAACTCACCGGAACATCTCCATCCATGCCTGGTCGGAGGCCCGGTATCCGGTCAGATGTTCCAGCCGGTCGGCGCCGACCAGCTGCCGGTAGCCGTCCTCGTCGACGCCGGTGACATGGCTGCGGAGGTAATCCTGCGCGCCCTCGGGAGTCCTGGCAGCCTTGACCCAGGATGCCAGATGGGCGCGGTCGTAGGAATAACCGGGATAGCACGAACTGGGATGGGCGCCGAACGGCGCCTCGACCACCGCGGCCACCCGGTAGTGGGGGATGACGATGCCCGCCGCCGCCACCTCGTCGGTGGTGGCGATCCGATCGACAGTGGCGATCGTCATGGCCGAGGCCACCGCGAACCGCTCGTCAAGGACGTAGGGCTGCTCGATGTGGAGGTTCCCCTGACGATCCCCGATGGGGGCGTGGATCAGGGCCGCGTCCGGGGCCAGGGGCGGCACGGCCACGTACTCGTGCCCGGTGAAAGGACAGATCACGCGGGAGTACTCCGGATGCAGCCCCTCGATGTCCGTCCCCTTGACGCCGTGGACGGGGAGGAAGGAGAGGCCCATCTCGGCGGCCCGGAGTTGGGTGAGGATGGTGTCGCAGCAGCTCTCCCGTGCCTCCAGCGACCCTTCCTGAGCCGCCCTCCGGAAGGCCGGCGCCAGACCGTGGTCCTGCTCGTACCCCACGTAGCTCTCCTCGCAGACCGAGATCGCTCCGGCGGCGGCCAGCAGGTCCACATCGATGGAGTGGGCGGAACCGACCACATGGAGGTCTCCGATCCCGGCCCTGATCAGGTCGCGGACCAGCGCCATCGGGAGCCGGGCCGAGAGGCCTCCCCCGAGTGCCACCATCGAACCGGGCCGCACCATCCCGACCGCCGTCTCGAGGTCGGCGAGCTTGTCGGGAGCGAGATGTACGGCCATCCGGGCGGCTAGACGGGTGCGGGAGGGGACGGGGACGGGACTCTATCGCCGGCCCGGGAAGCGTTGATTGGGGTCTTCGCAGCCGACGCATCGGGCCAACCGGACATTCTTCGGTACCTTCCTACTGAGCCGTCATACCGCCGTCGACCGTGAAGGCGGTACCGGTGACGAAGCTGGAATCGTCCGATGCGAGGAACAGCGCGGCCCGGGCGATCTCCATGGGCGTTCCGAGACGTCCGATCAGATACTTGGCGGCGGTTATCTCCAGGCCACGCTCGATATCTCCGCCGCCGCGCTCGCGCATGAGCGGCTCCATGAGCGGCGTGTAGACGGTGCCCGGGCAGAGCGCGTTCACCCGGATACCAACGGGAGCGAGGTCGATGGCCATGGCTCGGGTCAGGGACACCACCGCTCCCTTGGCGGCACAGTAGGCAGCGAGTCCCTGGATCCCCACCAGAGCGGCTACCGAGGCCTGGTTGATGATGGATCCGCCGCCTGCGGATTCCAGGTGGGGTATGGCGGCCCGTGAGGTCAGGTAGGTGCCCTTGACGTTCACCGCGAAGCAGCGGTCCCAGTCCTCCTCGGTGGTGTCAACCACCGATCCGCTGGACCCGACGCCGGCATTGTTGTAGAGGATGTCAAGGCGACCGAGGAGCCGGGCGGCGCGGTCCACGGCGCCGGCGATCTCCTCCGGTGACGACACGTCGGCCACCACCGGATGTGCCTCGGCGCCTGTGGCCGAGATATCCGAGGCGGCGGACTCGGCGGCCTGGCCGTCGCGGTCGAGTATCGCCACGCCGGCGCCCTCGGCGGCGAACAATACGGCGGTTGCCCGGCCGATACCCGAGCCGGCTCCCGTGATGAGAGCAGTCCGTCCTTCGAGTCTCATGCGGGACATGATACGCCGCAGTGGTCAGTGGCCAGTAGCAGGGCATTGGCCGGCTTCGAGTAACGACTCCTCGGACAGCTCGATCCAATCGTGTGTCAGGTCGGTCGTCACTGGGGGCCATGGCGATCGAAGGGTCGCGGTCACCCTGGAAGGTCGGGTTCGGCCGGCGGCGCGTTCAGGGCCGAGCAGCGCTCCTCCAGGATTCCCGGAGCGGTCAGACGTATCCTTGGGTCTCGACTCTCTGGAGGTATGGATGGCGGACCGGGCGCCGGGTGTGGCCGTGGTGACGGGAGGTGGGTCGGGCATAGGGCTGGCAACATGCGAGCGCCTCCGGAGCGAGGGGTTCCGGCTGGGTGTCTTCGACCTCGATCCTTCCGGCGCCTCCGAAGCCGCGGGCGATGGACTGGGGCTGGGAGTGGACGTAGCCGTGGCAGGCGAGGTCTCGGCGGCCTTCGCCGCCGTCGAGGAGACGCTTGGCCCGGTCGACGTGTTGGTCAACAACGCCGGGATCACCGGATCCTTGGCGGCCACCCGCCTCCACGAGACCCCGGTCGAGGAGTGGGACCGGGTCATGGGGGTCAACGTGCGGGGCGCCTACCTGTGCTCGCGCGCCGCCCTTTCCTCGATGGTTCCCCGCCGGTCCGGTCACATAATCACGGTGGCTTCGGTGGCCGGGATGGATCCGTTCCCGTCCCGCTCCGCGTACTCGGTCTCGAAGGCGGCGGCGCTGCTGCTGGCCCGCTCGATTGCCCTGGACTACGCCGGGGACGGCATCCGGTCCAACGCGGTGTGTCCCGGCATGGCGGAGACTCCGATGACCAAGTGGCGGCTCGACCAGCCCGAGCTCCGGTCGGCCATCGAGACCAGCATCCCCGTCGGCCGGGTAGCCCAGCCCGAGGAGATCGCCGAGGCGATCACCCTCCTGGCGTCCGGCCGCCTCTCCTACATGACCGGCCACGGCCTGGTCGTGGACGGAGGCTGGTCGCTCCGCTAGAAGAGCATCGAGAAGGTCCGCGTTAGCCCGATAGTCCACAACCAAACCCCAGGTCGTGACATCGCGGGTCGACCGCGCTCTATATCTTCTGAGCACCTTCCCGAGACCGCTCGACCGCGTTTCCGGCACATTGCTACTCTCGCCCTATACGGGTCCATGCCAGTGGACTGTCGGCTACAAGGGAAGCTTGCAGGGCCCGGCCGACGGGTCGCGCCGAGGGCGACTCGGAGATTCTCTCGAATGGAGGGAACATGCAGATCAAGGGTCAAGAGGTCATGATCCCGACCTCGATGGTCGGGAACTACCCCAATCCGAGGTGGTGGGACGCCAACTGCGTGCGGGACTGGACCGGGGACCAGGAGCCGCCGGATGCCTACATCCGGGAGGCGCTGGAGGATGCGGTGGGCGCCCTGGCCAGGGACCAGGAGAACGCCGGTCTCGACATCATCACCGATGGGCGGCTCCACGGCGACAACTACGCCGATCAGGCCCTCTACTACTACTACAAGCGGCTCGGATACGACCTGAAGGGTGGCTTCCTCGGGTTCCCGATCTACAGCCGCCTCCATGCCGGCACCCTCACCCAGGAGGTCAAGCGGCGGGGCGCCATCATGGTCGAGCAGGCCCGGGCCCTGAAGCAGGCCACCAACAAGGCCACCAAGGTCCAGTACACCGGTATCCAGGTCCTTGCCCAGGCCACCAACGACCTCCATTACGAGGATCCCGCGGAGCGGGCCATGGACATCGCCGCGGCGGTCAACGAGGACATCCTCGAGGTCGACGCCATGGGGATCGACTTCATCCAGCTCGACGAGTTCACCTGGCCGTATTTCTACGAACCGTGGGCCATCGAGGCCTTCGACCGGGCCGTGGAGGGCGTCCAGAACGCCAAGATCATCGTCCACATCTGCTGGGGCAACTGGGGCGGCACCCCGGCCTACTACCCGGACGACACGGCCGGCGCCGGAGAGATCTTCGATCTGACCATCCGCCAGGGTGATGAGCCGGCTGCCACCGCTTCGGTGGTCCCGAAGTCCTACGAGGCGAACATCGATGTCCTCAACCTCGAGAACTGCGGGCGGCGCTCGGACGACCTGTCCGGGCTCGAGGTGATCCGGGACAATCCGGTTCCCGAGAACATCCAGTTCTGGGCGGGTGTGATCGACGTCAAGTCGACGATCACCGAGACGGCCGAGCAGGTAGCCGGCCGGATCCGGCGGCTGCTCGAGTACGTGCCGGCCAACCAGTTGGGCGTGACCACGGACTGCGGGCTCATCCTCCTGCAGCGCTACATCGCCCAGGACAAGCTCCACGCGATGGTCTCGGGAGCGGAGATCGTTCGCAGCGAACTGGGCTAGCAGAACCAAGACCCAGCCAGGGCCGTCCCCTCCGGGGCGGCCCTGGGTGCAACACCCGGCGGCTGTGGCAGATCGGGGTTCTTCATGACTCGACCACGCTCGGCACCCCTGCGGGCTGGTGGCGGGCTTCCAACTGTGGTACGCTTTGTTCCGTTGTTTAAGCGACGGGAACGTAAGACGGGTCTCGGCCGGGGGTGGCGCGCCGGCCGTTGGAAGGAGAACCCATGGCAACGACGTCATACCCCGAAGGGTTCGTCGACCTAGTGGACGCCAAGGACGACGTGGTGAAGGCCGAGAACCGTACGGATCTAGCCGACGCCCTGCTCACTGTGGAGCGGAGGATCACCATATCGACATGCTGGATCCTGGGCATGTTCGTATCCACTGTCGGGATCGCTACAGCGATCGTGCTCTCGGCTTTCCAGGCACTGTCCCAGACCTAGTGGTCTGTCTGCGAAACAACCGGGTGCTCTGGCGACCATCGGCGCCCCGTCGCTGCGTTCCGCTTCCTCAACGTACCGCTGCGGGTACGCCTTCGTCACCGGGCCTTGCGAGGAACACCGCTGCCTCGCCATACCACACCGCCATTACACAGACAGACCACTAGACCTAGGCCGTGGACCGGGCCGCCGGGAGGGGCGTGGTTCTCCTAGAATCACCCCATGCGCGCCGAATCCGGGACCGTCACGAGCACGGCGGCAGCCGAGCAACCGTCAGCCAACGCCCGCGCCCATCCCTACCGGGGATTGTCGGTCCAGCATGTGGACGAGGATCCGCAACCCGACTTCATGCGGGAGTACCTCAGCGGGCGGGAGGTCTACCGGCGCACCGACTACATCGCCCTCATCCACGACGAAGCGGTGGGCCTGGCGGCGGTGGCGCGGGCCGCTTCGGACGAGTTGTTCGTGCCGGTGGTGGATGTCGAGGTCTGGTCGGGCCCCGACCGCACCCAGCTGATCGAGGATCCCACGATTGACGTGGGGAACGCCACCGCCCTGGCCGGGGCGGCGATCAGCCATGGACGCCCCGGCGTCTCCGCCTTCGTGGTGAAGGGCCGGTTCGAGCACATCAACTTCATCTGGGAGCCCGATCCGGTGCGCGTGTTCGTAACCGAGGTGACCCCGCCCCTGCCGCCCAAGTTGCTGGACCAGGCCCGGCAGGTGGTGGAGTTCGATGAGGACATGCCACCCGTGGACCTGGTCCTTGACGCGGTCACCTTCGACGATCTGGCTGCTACGGCCCCGTCGGACTCCTACCTTCTCCCGTGCCGCGGGGCCGGCACCGAGTTGGCAGCCGACATGGCATATCTCGACACCCGGCCGCCGGCGCCCGATGAGTGGGTGATGATCGGCTGCGAGCGCTCGATGCAATTCCACCGTCACTTCTACGGCAGCGAACCGACCCAGGTCGACATCTGCCCCAAGCGGCGGGTCGAGGAAGCCCGCCCGGATGGTCGCTGGCTCATCAAGTGCTGCATGCTGGAGCGGGGCGTGGAGTTCGACGGCAACCGGGCGGTGGTGCCGTGGGGTGCCAACCTCGACGAGGTGAGGCAGGCATTGCGGTTGCTGGTGGGCCTTGACGCGCTCGTTCCCGCCGGATGAGCATCCACCTGGGCGACTCCGTCGTCTACGGGCACCTGTGGAGTACCGAAGAGGCCCGGTCCATCCTGGGGGAGGAGTCCCGCTTCCGGGCCTGGCTTGACATTCTCGCCACCCTCGCCGAGGCCCAGGCCGAGGTCGGCCTGGTGCCGGCAGGGGCCGCCCGGCACATCAGGGACCATGCCACCGGGGCCGAGATCGACCTGGACCGCATCGCCACGGAGACCCGGGCGACCGGCCACTCCACCCTGGGCCTGATCCGGGTGTTGCGAGCCACCCTCCCGGAGCCCGCCCGGGAATGGGTCTACTACGGCGCAACGGTCCAGGACCTGACCGACACCTGGACCGCCACGGTGATGCGATCCGTCGGCGATCTGCTGGAGAGGGACCTGGCCCGCCTGGAGGCCGCTGCCTTGGTGCTGGCCCGTGATCATCGCACCACCCCGATGATGGGTCGCACGCACGCCCAGCCGGGCCTGCCCATCCCGTTCGGTTTCAAGACGGCCGTCTGGGCGGCGGAGCTGGGCAGGCACCGGCAGCGGCTCGCGGACGGGCGGAGTCGATGGGAGGTGGTCCAGTTGGGCGGCGCTCTCGGCACGCTGGAGTTCTGGGGCGAGCAGGCGCTCGATCTGCTGGACGCCTTCGCCCGCCGGATGGATCTGGGCGTTCCCTCGATCCCCTGGATCACCAGTAGGGACGGACCCGCCGAGTTCGTGCACCTGCTGGCGATGGTCGCTACCACCATCGCCAAGATCGGCAACGAGATCATGGAGCTGCAGCGGTTGGAGATAGGAGAGGTCCGGGAGCCCTTCATCGAGGGCACCGTGGGGAGCATCACCATGCCCCAGAAGCGCAACCCGGAGTTGTCGGAGCACCTGGACACGCTGGCCAGGCTGGTGCGCGCGGGTGCCTCCGTCATGACCGAGTCGATGATCCAGCTCCACGAGCGGGACGGTCGAGCGTGGAAGGCCGAGTGGATCGCCCTCCCCGAGGCGGCAGCCCTGACCCTCTCGGCCACCCGCTACGCGGTGATGCTGGTGGAGGGCCTCGAGGCCGACGCAGAGCGGATGCGGGCCAACATCGATGCCCGCGGGGGATCCGTGTTCGCCGAGCCGGTCATGCGGTTGCTGGCCGACCGGGTCGGTAAGCACACCGCCCACGACATCGTGTACGAGGCGGCCATGCGGGGCGTCGAGGAGGGGCTCCCGTTTACCGAAGCGCTCATGCGCGATCCTCGGATTCCCGCCCACCTGAGCCGGTCGGACATCGAGGAGCAGGCCGACCTCGGCCGGGTAATGGGTGCGGGGCCCCGGTTCGTGGACCGGGTGATAAGGGCGGCCGGTTGACCGCCCCCGCTCGGATAGCCCTGGCGAACCTGCCGACGCCGCTCACGTTCGCGCCCCGGCTCTCCGAGGAACTCGGCTCGTCGATCTGGCTGAAGCGGGACGACCTGACCGGTGTCGGCCTGGGTGGCAACAAGGCCCGGGCGATCGAGTTCCATATGGGCGCCTGCCGCGAGGCCGGCGCCGACGTGTTCGTGACCGGCGGAGGACCGCGTTCCAACTGGGTCCTGGCCGCGGCCGCCGCCACGGCCGCCAGAGGCCTCGATTGCGAACTGGTGCTGTTCGGAGACCGGCCACCGGCAGGCACCAGCGGGGTCGACCTGCTCGACCGCTTGGACAACCTACGGATCCGCTTCACCGGTAGCCCGGTGCGAGCCTCCGTCGATCCGCTCCTCGACCGGGTGGAAGCGTGCCTGCGGGAAGAGGGTCGCCGTCCATACGTGGTGGGCCGGGGCGGCGCCGGTCCGGTCGGGGCACTGGGGTACGTCGCCGCGGTCGACGAGATCGATGACCAGGCGCAAGGGGCAGGAGTCCGGTTCGAGGCAATGTGGCTGGCGGCGGGATCGTGCGGCACGATGGCCGGCCTGGTGGCCGGCTACCGGCGGCGGGCCGGCGGCCCGCGGGTGGTGGGCGCGGCGGTCCATCGCCCCATCGAGGAGTGCCAGCGCCGTATCGAGGACATATCCGAGGCCTCCCTCGACATCCTGGAAGTGGCTCACCGGTACCCGGTCCGGTGGCAGGTCACCGACCACTTGGACCCCGACCCTCTGGAGGTCGACGCCGCCGCCAGGCTGATGGCCAGCACGGAAGGCGTCTTCCTCGATCCCGAGTACGGCTCCTGCGCGCTGGCCGACCTCATCCGGCAGGCCGGCGAGGTCCGGGGGCCGGTGCTGTTCCTGGTCACCGGCGGAACCCTGAACCTCTTCCACGGGAGTTCGGCGGCATGATCCAGCCGCCCGAGGGCTATCTGGGAGCGGATGGGCCGCTCGGATCAGGCCCATCCCCGGAGCTGGTGGCGGCCGGTTACCGCCTCGAGGTGGCGGACGCCGCCATCCTTCACGAGGGCTTGTGCCTGGCCGACCTCAGCCACGTTATCGAGCTGGTCGCGGCCGGCGTGGCGCCAAAGGCGGCGGCGGCGGCGCTCTGCCGGGAGCTGCTCGACTTCCTGGACACCGATCCTGCTTCCTTCCCTTACGATCCGGTCTACGGGGACGCCTACAACAGCCGGGAACGGGAGCTCGAGCGCCGCCTGGGATCCCGGGCCGGATGGCTGCCGACCGGCCGTACCAGGCGGGAAGCCGGACGCATCGCCATCCGCCTGGCGCTCCGGGACCGGCTCCTGGCGCTCCATGAAGCGGTTGCCGCGTGCACCGAGGTGCTGGTCAGGCGGTCCGAAGAGTTGGCGGATGCGCTGTGGAACGACACCACCTATCTGCAGCCCGCCCAGCCGTCGACATTCGGCCACTATCTGGCCGGCTTCGCCGAGCAGGGCATCCGGAACCTCGACCGGGTCCGCCATTGCTACCGGCTGATCAACCAATCACCCGCAGGGTCCGGCGGTGTCGGCGGAACGCCGATTCCGGTGGACCGCTCCCGCATGGCGGCGCGGCAGGGCTTCGACCAGCCCACCGCCCACATCCGCGACGGCATGTGGTCGGGTGATCCGATGATCGACTGTGGTGTGGCAGCCATGCAGGCGGCACTGGCGGTCGATCGCCTGGCCGAGGACCTCGAGATCTTTGCCAGCCCGCAGTTCGGCTACGTGACCTTGGGGGGATCGTCGTCGCGGGCGTCAGTGCTCTTGCCGCAGAAGCGCAACCCCTACGCTCTCGCGGTGATCCGCGGCGGCTGCGGAACCCTCATCGGCAGGGTCACCGGACTGATGGTCACCCAGCGGACTCCATCCGCCAGAACCGACAACTGGCTCCACCTGTACGGGGAGGTGGTGGGAGCGGTGGAACTCGCCACCCGGCTGGTGCGCCTGGCAACCGAGGTGGTCGGCTCCCTGGAGGTGAACGTCGCGAGGCTGGCCGAGGACGCGGCAACGAACTTCACTACGGCGACCGATCTGGCAGACCGTCTGGTCCTGGAAGGGGGTCTCGACTACAGGAGCGCCTATCGAGTCGTTGCCCGGGCGGTGGCGCAAGCTGCCGGGGCGGGGGAGGAGCAGGTCTCGGCCGCCCGTCTGGCCGAAGCGGCCCGCGCTGCCGGGTTTGAGCCGACCGGGTCCGTTCCGGCGAAGTCGGAGCCGGAAATGGACGACGTGGCGGCCATGGTCGCCTCCCGGGACTCGATCGGCGGATCGGCGCCCCGCCGGGTTCTCGAGCACTGCGCGTCGGTGTCACTGCGGGTACGGCATTCCCGGGAATGGGGGACAGCATCGCGAGCGGCCCAGGACGCGGCCAGGGATTCCCTGATCACCGAGGCCACTGCCCTGGCGCAGAGCCGAACAGGCGGAGGGGGAGGGAGCCGTGCCGGTTCTGCTGATCGCCTGCCCTGACTGCGGTCACGAGTACCGCACGCTGGTGGTGGAAGGCGCCAGGGTGCCGGCAGTCTGGGTGTGTCCGGACTGCAAGGAACGCAAGGGCGAGGTCATCGGGGAGGTGGCAGGGTCGGGCCATCCGTGGTCCGGGCCATCCATGGATGCGTGCTGTGGATGACAGCCGGGCTGAGTAACATCGGCTGTCCTCCCATGAGCACCCAAGACTCCACCAACGAGAACGCAGCCGCGTCCGAACCGTCGCCTACCCGACGGCGTTGGATGCGCCTCATCATCGGTCTGATCGCCATCAACGTGGTGGTCTTCGGGGGGATCCTCTATTACCTGGTGGGTGCTCGGGAGGCCATCGAGGCGATTCCGACCACTTCCATCCCGAGCCTGGCCCGGGAGCCGGAGCCGGTGGTGCCCGTGGTGACCGAACCAACGGGTTCCACCATCCCTGCCAACCCCGGCACACCTGCCGTTGAGGAGTCGCCACCCGAGCCCCTGGCGCCGGTCACCTTCCTCGTGGTCGGGGGCGACACGCGCGAGGGTCTCCCGGACGAGTTGGAGATCAACGACCGGCTGGACGGCAACCGGGCCGATGTGATCATGCTCGCCACCCTCGACGGTGATGAGGCCAGGGTTCTCAGCCTGCCCCGTGACCTGCAGGTCGATATAGGCGGATACGGGCTTGTCAAGCTGAACGCCGCCCTCGCGCTGGGTGGCGGCGACCTGATGGTCTCCACGGTGGAAGAGTTGACCGGCGTCCAGATCGACCACTACGTGGAGATGGACTTCTACGGGTTCGCCAGCATCGTCGATGCCCTGGGAGGGGTCGAGATCACCTTCGCCTACCCGGCCCGCGACCTCAAGTCGGGCCTTGACGTCGAAGCCGGCGTTCAACTCCTGGACGGTAAGGAGGCGCTGGCCTACGCCCGGTCCCGGGGTTACCAGGAGCGCCGGGGCAACGCCTGGGTCAGCATCGACGCCAACGATCTGGGCAGGATCCGCCGGCAGCAGAGCCTTCTGTTCGCCATGCTGGAGTCCGCCAAGCGCTGGACGATCGTGTTCGACATACCGGCCGTGCTCCGAGCCGCCGGGGAGCATCTGGTGATCGATGCCGGTCTGGACGCCCAGCGTCTCCTGGAACTGGGCTGGGCGGCGCGCAACCTGAACAGGGGCAACATCCAGGTCTACTCGCTGCCGGTATGGGAGAGTACGGAGAACGGCGTCTACTACCTGCATCCGAGACAACCCGAGGCGAACGAGGTCCTGGCCGCTTTCATCGGTGCTGCTGTGCCGACCGGCGCATCGGAGCAGCAGCAGGAACTCCGCCTGAAGGTGTTGAACGGCAACGGTGGCAATGCACAGGCCAGCCAGTGGGCGGCCTGGTTCGAGGACCATGACGGAGTGTCCGGCTCGGTCGGGGTGGGGGACGCCGCCTCATTCGACTTCGACAACACGGTGGTGCGAGTGCGTCCTTATGACCACGAGATCGGCCGGAAGGTAGTGGAGATGCTGGGCTTCGGGTTGGTGGAGGCAGGCTCGGTGGACGACAGCCTGGATGCGGTGGTGATCCTGGGCGCAGACGCGCTGGCCGCCGATGCGGTCCTCGGAGGTTGACATGAGCCGTCCGGGTGCGGACGACGGGGAGGGGCCGGCAGGGGCGAGTGCCTTGCGCGAGATGCGGATAGGGGTGATCGGGGCCGGCTACGTGGGCCTGGTGCAGGCAGGCGGGCTGGTTCGGCTTGGCCATGAAGTCCGGCTGGGCGAGTGGGATGAGGCCAGACTCGATGCCCTCCGGGCCGGACGGGTTCCAATCTACGAGCCGGGCCTGGCGGCGCTCATATCCGAGGGCAGGGCTACGGGGCGGCTCAGCTTCCACGCATCCAACCGGGAGGCCGTGAACGGTGCGTCGGTGGTCTTCATCGCCCTGCCCACTCCCTCGGACGATCGCGGAACGGTGGACACTTCCACCCTGGACCGTGCGATCGCCGACGTGGCGCCCTCGTTGTCCGCCGGATCGGTCCTGGTCATCAAGTCCACCGTTCCGGTGGGTACCGTCCGGCGGATCTCGCAGATGCCGGCTGTCGCGGAACGGGATGTCGGGGTTGTATCCAATCCCGAGTTCCTGCGGGAAGGCTCGGCGGTGGAGGACTTCTTGAACCCGGACCGGATCGTCATCGGCTCGACCGACCCCCACACGGCGGAAGTCCTCGCATCCGGCGTGTACCGCGACCTTCCGGGCGAGCGGGTACTGGTCGATCCCGCCTCGGCGGAGATGATCAAGTACGCCGCCAACGCCTATCTGGCCACCCGGGTCAGCTTCGTGAACTCGATCGCCAATCTGTGCGAGGAAGTAGGCGCTGACGCGGCCGCCGTGCTCAGGGGAGTGGGCCGCGATCACCGGATCGGTTCCTACTACCTCGCGCCGGGACCCGGTTACGGTGGATCCTGCCTGCCGAAGGACACGCGCGCGCTGAGCGGGATGGCAGAACGGCACGGGTACGACTTCCGCTTACTCCGGGCTGTGATGGAGGTCAACGAGGACCAGAGGCGAAGGATCGTCGGCAAGGTCGCGGACGCCGTGGGTGGGAACCTGTCCGGCGCGACGGTGGGTCTGTGGGGTCTGGCGTTCAAGGCGGGGACGGACGACGTCCGGGAGTCGCCGGCTGCCGATCTCGCCCTGAGGCTGACCGCAGCGGGCGCGGCCGTCCGGGCCTACGACCCGCGGGCCTCTCTGTCGATGCCGGGGATGGAGTTGTCGCCCGATCCGCTGGCCGCGGCGGACGGGGCCGATGTCCTGCTGGTCGCGACCGAGTGGCCCCAATTCCGGCAGGTCGACCCGGTGGCCGTCAAGGCGGTGATGCGGGGCTCGGTGGTGGTGGATGCCCGTAACCTTCTGGATGCGGCGGCCGTCCGGGCCGCGGGGCTCTCCTACCGGGGCGTGGGGACGGGCCGGTCATGATCTGGAGCCGGGGTCCCACCCAAGGGCGAGCCCTGGTGACCGGGGGTGCGGGCTTTCTGGGGTCGAGCCTGGTCTACCGGCTGATCTCCGACCGCTGGTCGGTCCTGGTGGTGGATGACCTCTCGTCGGGCCGCCTGTCCCGCCTGGCCGACGCCCGCCGGTTCGGGAAGGTGAGCGTCCATCAGATGGACATCCGCTCCGAGCATCTGGCGTCCGCAGTCGCCAAGTTCGCCCCTGACCGGATCTTCCATCTGGCCGCCCAGACATCGGTGGCGGTCTCCGTGGCCGATCCGGGCCTGGATGCGGACATCAATGTCACCGGTACCCTCAACCTGCTGGAGGCGACCCGGCTGGCCGGCATGCCCCGCCTGGTGTTCGTCTCCACCGGGGGCGCCATCTACGGCCCGGACGCCCCGCTCCCCACACCGGAGGACACCCCCAAGCATCCGGCGTCGCCCTATGGCCTCTCCAAGCTGGTGGCCGAGCAGTACCTGGACCTGTGGAAGCGGCTCCGAGACCTGGACTACGCGGTCGTCCGCCCGGCCAACGTCTACGGGCCACGCCAGGACTCCTCGGGCGAGGGAGGTGTTGTGGCGATCTTCGCCAAGGCCTGCATGGACAGGACCCGCCCGACCATCTTCGGAACCGGCGATGACACCAGGGACTACGTGTACGTCGAGGACGTGGTGGATGCGCTGGTACTGGCGGGGGACACGGGAGGGGGAGGTGTCTACAACATCGGCACCGGCGTCGAGACCAGCACCCTGGAGGTGTTCAGGGCGGTGGCCCGAGAAGCCCGCTTCGGTGGCGGAGCGAACCACGGACCACCGCGTGCCGGCGACGTTCCCCGTTCCGCCCTCGAATGCAGCCGGGCACGTCGAGAGCTGGATTGGAGGCCCCGCACCTCCTTTGACGAGGGCATCAAGGCCACGGTCGACTGGTTCGCTACGAATTAGTTGCTAGTTGCTAGTTGGTGTTATATACCACTGGCCACTGACCCGGGCGTGTGCTAGCGGAACATGTCTTGGCCGGGGCTCCGTACCAGGTCGGCGCTCGAGCCCTCACCCGGCGGGTAATCCGCCCCACGAATCAGGGCGGCGGGAATGCCCTTCGCCTTGCCCATCACCAGGTCGGCCGCCGCGGCCAGCTCGTCCGCCAGCGCCACCTCCGTCACTTCGAGGGTGTTCCCGTGGGTGTCCAATGTTCCCCGGTAGTCGACCACGGCCGGGATACCGGCCACGCCGATCGCCACATCGGTCAGGCCGTGGCGCCACGCCCTTCCGAACGTGTCGGTGATGATCACGCCGATCGTCACCCCGAAGACCTGCCGGAGACGGGTACGGATCCGCCGCGCTGACCGGTCAGGAGCGATGGGGAGGAGCACCGCGGAGCCGGCGCGGACGTTGGACTTGTCGACTCCGGCGTTGGCGCACACGAACCCGTGATGCGTCTCCGTGATCACCAGCTCGTCACGGCGGCGGAGCACGGCCGACGCCTCCCGCTCGATCAGCCGGAGACGGGCCTCCGGGTCGTCGCCGATGTCCTCGATACGACCCTCGGCCTTCGATACCAGCTTGTGGGTCACGACCAGCACGTCCCCGTCCGCCGGCTCCAGCCGGGACTCCGCCAGCCCTCCGATCAGCAGTTCGGCCACGTCATCACCGGGCTCGGCCTCGGGAACGCCCTTGACGGGGATTATCGAGATGGTCATGTATCGAGTCCCAGCAAGCCGATCATCCGTCTGGCCAACCCGACCGCCTGTTCCACCTCCGCGATGCGGGTGGGTCCGGCGTGGACCGACAACCCCGAGCGGGTCAGGGCGGGCACGTCGGCCCGGTCGGCGCTGTCGATGAAGAAGTCATGTATCAGGCCCGGATAGGCCGCTGCCACCCCGGCGTTGCCCGGCGGGAGTCCCAGCGAAGTCAACACCCGGTCGGCCGGTCCCTTGAGCGCCCGGCCTCCGAACAGCGGGCTGACCGCCATCACCCGGCGGGCTCCCCGGACCGCGGCCGCGATCTCGCGGACGGCCAGGATGGGCCAGACGGACAGGGGCGGGTTGGAAGGTGCGATGACCACCGCGTCGGCGTCCGCGATGGCATCCACGACCCCCGGGGCGGGCCGGGCCGTAGCCTCGCCCACGAACCTCAGCTCGGCGACATCGTCGCGGTGGCCACGCAGCACGAAGTACTCCTGGAACGCCGTCCAACGGCCGGGGCCGGTCAACACCTCGGTCCGGAGACGATCGTCAGTGGCGGGAATGATCGTCGACTCCACCCCCATCATTCCCGCCAGATCGGCGGTGATGGCGTGGAGGGGATCGCCGTCCCGTAGCCGCAGGGTCCGGTAGAGGTTGAGGGCGGCGTCGGCGTCTCCGATCCGGAAACGGGTGTCGACCCCGAAGCTTGCCAGATGGTCCATCAGCACCATGGTGTCACCGGCTCGACCCCAGCCGGCGGTCCCTTCCTGTCCCGCCAGTGTGTAGAGCACCGTGTCCAGGTCGGGGGACACCGACCACCCGTAGAAGGTGTCGTCGTCGCCCACGTTCACCACCACCGTGGACTCGACACCCTCCAGGTGCTCGAACCCACGAGCCAGGCGGGCGCCTCCGACCCCGCCGGACAGGAGGACGACGCGGCGCGTCACGGACCGGGCGCCGGGGTGACGGTTGTTGTCTTGTAGTTCATTCCGTAACACAATGGGGTATCCATGACACAGTCCTCTCCACCGTCACCGAAGCCGCGCGTCCTGGCGCTGGTGGTGGCCCGCCGGGGAGACGACGTCGCCGAAGTGCTGGCAAGCATCGACTCCCAAGTCTACGAGGTCGAGGACGTGGTGGTCATCGCCGAGCGGCGGCCGGGTGTCACGCCGGATGCGAACGGGCCCAAGACGGCCCGACGGCTGTCGGAGGCCCTGGACGCAGTTGACGGTCCGGTCGACTACCTGTGGATGCTCGACTCCCGTACCACGGCCCGGCCCGACGCGCTGGTAGCGCTGATCGACGCCGCCGAGAGCCTGGAGGCGTCCGTGGTGGGGTCGAAGGTCCTCGATACGGACCATCCCGACCGGCTGCTGTCCGTGGGCGGGCCTACCGATGTGTTCGGGTTCCCGTACACGGGCCTCGAGACCGGGGAGATCGACCAGGAGCAGTTCGACGTCATCCGGGACGTGGCGTTCCTGGAGCCGGCCTCGCTGCTCGTCAGAAGGGACCTGGCCGAGGGTCTGGGCGGGTTGGATCACTCCCTGCCCTACCTCTCCTTCGGCCTGGACATCTGCCAGAGGGCACGGGTGGTGGGCGGCCGGGTGGTCGTGAGCCCGGGTTCCGAGGTCTTCAGCCGGGCCGGCGGCGCCAAGCGGCCCACTACTTGGCGGGAGCAGGCCGGAAGGCTCCGGATCATGCTCAAGACCTACTCCCTGGTGACCCTTACGTGGGTTCTACCCGCCCTGTTCCTGGTGGGTCTGGCTACCTGGCTCTACCGGCTCGGGAAAGGCTCTCTCACCGGACCGGTGGACTGGGCCCGCACCTGGGCCTGGAACCTTCTCTACCTACCCTCGACCCTGCAGGCCCGGCGGCGCGCCCCCGCGACTTCCATGGAGTCCGATGCCGAGCTGTTCCGGTTCCAGGTCCGCGGCTCGCTGGAACTGCGCGAGATCGCGGCCGAGTTGGGCGCCCTGCTCGGCGCCGGCGCTGAGCAGGAGGAGCCGGACGATCGCGCCCCGCCCGCCTTCTGGCAGAGACCGGATGTGATAACGACCGTGCTGGGGGTGGCGCTGGTCCTCGTGCTCACCCGCTCCATCATTGCCGAGGGGCTGCCGGCGACCGGATACCTGCTGCCGCTGGCCGAGTCGGCCTGGGACACCCTGCGCGCCTATGCCGGTGGATGGCATCCGGGCGGGCTGGGCAGTCCCGAGCCCATGCATCCCTCGGTCGGCGCCACCGCCGCGATCCAGCTGCTTCTGGGTGGTCGGGGCGGGGCCGCCGGCATTCTCACGGTGGGCGCGGTCGCCGCGGGTGTGGCCGGCACGGTGACCCTGATCCGGAGGCTCGGCCTCAGTCGCGGAGCCTGCCTGGTGGCCGGGGCGGTCTTCGTAGCCGGGTTCCCGGTGCTGTGGCTGGCCGCGGAAGGCTACTGGCCCGGCCTCCTGGCGCTCGGCGGGCTCCCCTGGTCATTGGCGGGAGTGGTGGGGCGTGATCCGGAGACCGTCCGGGGCTGGACGGGGCGCCTCGCCAGGGTGGGCCTCGCCACCGCTGCCTCGGCTGTCTTCGTCCCGCTCTCGATCGTGATTCCCATATTGTTCGGACTGGTCTGGGCGCCAGTGACGCGGCGCGGCCGCCCCCTGGTCGTAGGCGCGGCCGGATCGGTGCTCGCCCTGCCCGTGTTGATGCCGTGGTTGAGCGGACGCGGCGTGGCCGGGGTGCTGGGGAGCGGCGCGCCGTTCCACCCCGATCCGTCATGGTGGGCGGCCGTTCCGCTGCTGGTGGCGGGCACGGCGGCCATGGTGGTTGCCCGGGGCCGGCCGCTCTCGGTCGCCGTGACGGGTACGGTGATCGGATCGGTCGGTTTTCTCGTGGCGCGGGCCGGTTCTGCGGGCGCGGGCCAGGAAACCACGGCCGCCGGCCTGATCGCCACTGCTGCGGGAGCCGCACTGGTCGTGGCCGGCGCTCTCGACGCGCCCGCCTCGCTCGGTATCGACGTCTCGCTGCCCCGGACGGCGGCCGCGTACGCGGCGATGGTGGCGGCCATAGTGGTCGGTGTGACCTCCCTGATCGCGGCGCCGGCCGGCCGCATGGGGCTGCCTGACGACCGGTTCGGCGCCTTCGCGTTCGCGTCCAGCCGGGCCGAGGCCCATGGCCCCGACCGGGTGCTGCTCACCGGGCCGCCGGAAACCCTTCCGGGGCAGCATCGGGTGCTGCCCGATGGCACGCCCTACCGCCTTATCGGCGGTGTCCTGGACTACCCGCAGGCCTGGCTGCCGGAGGCGCGCCTGGGAGATGCGGCCCTCGAGGAGACGCTGGTCGGGTTGATTGCCGGGCAGGAGCTTCGCCCGGGAGAGTTGCTGGCGCGGTTCGGTATCCGCTGGGTGGCGGCTACCGGTCCGAGCCCGATTGCGGACGCTATGAGCGCGCAGTTGGATATGAGACCTCTTGCCGGCCTCTTCGTGGGGGAGTCCGGAGGCGTATGGGAGAACGACGTCCCCGCCTACCGGGCAATGACCGATCGCGGGGTGGCGTGGTCGTGGGTGGCGCCCGACTACGAGGGCCGGCAGGCCGGAGGCTCGGTCCGGATCGCGGAGAACGCCGACCACCGATGGGGCCCGGGCGCCTGGCAACAGGACGGCTGGGCCAATCGCGTGCCGGCGGAGGCGGGAGTCGCCACCTTCGGAGGGATGGGTTCGTACCGGTTCCAGGCGCGGGCGGCAGGCGTCATGGTGATCCTGCTGGCGGGCCTGTCACTGGTCCGGTCCAGGCGTGAGGCCGGGGACGGACCGGCATGACCCGCATACTCGGTCTGGCCGTGGCCGCCGTGGCCGTCTTGTTCGCGACCATGCAACCCGCCCCGGGGCCGCCGGTTCCGGCCGTGGAGGACATCAGCCGCGCGGAGGCGCCGACCGTGGGGCCATCCCATTTCGCCCACTGTCCCTGGTCGCGCTCCGACAGCCTCAGGAACTCGTCGTACAGCGTGATGGGCGAAGGCCCGACCGGCTTCGATCTCTCCTTCCTCGAGGGCGGCGAGGTGGAGGACAGGGTGTCGGGCTTGATCGACACAGACACGGCGGCCCGGGTGGAGAACCCCCGTCCGGTCGGCGCCAGTTCCGCGATGGTGGAGTTCTCTACGAGCGTGGGCTCGGTCGGGGTGGTGACGGCGGGTGAGGGTCTGCTGGCGGGCGACCTGTGCTCAGGGGGGATTCCGGACTCCTGGCATCTACCGGGAGGTTCCACGCTCGAGGGCGAGAGCCTGGTCCTCCGGCTCTTCAACCCGTTCACCGCCGACGCCCGGGTCGACCTCTGGGCATTCAGCGAGTTGGGTGTCGAGGCCGGAGAGACTCTGGAGGGATTGACGGTTCCGGCCCGGCGCACGCGGGTCGTGGCGCTCGAGGAAATACTGCCCCGCCGGGAGTCCCTGTCGATAATCGTCCGACCGGTCGCGGGTTCGGTCATTCCGGTCATGTTGCTGGATACCGGCGCTGATGTGGCCGTCTGGCCGGGCACCGGCGCCGGTGACGGATGGGAGTTCCCGGTAGCCGGCGCGGTCGGGCTACGGAGTGACCTGGTCCTGACCAATGAAGCTTCGATTCCGGTCAACTTCCTGATCGAGGCGTTCGACGAGTCCGGCGCGCAGTTGCCCACCCAGGTGGGGCGTATCGAGGGGCCCGGGCAGGTGCGGGTGTCACTGGAGGGGTTGAGTTCGTCCGGGTTCGGGGTGCGGGTGACCGGCGACGGACCCTTCGGCGCGGCCATCGTGGCTCGATCGGAGACCGGCATCGCCGCGACCGTGGGCGCTCAGACCACGGCAACCGGATGGTTGGTTCCGGGCCCGGGCGTGGTCCCGTCCGGGAGCCGGCTCAGGCTGCTCAACGCCGGGGTTACCGAGTTGACCGCCACCTACCGGACGCTCACGCCCGAGGGAAGGACGCGTGCCAACGTGATCGAGATTCCCCCCAACTCGGTCCGCACCATCCACATCGCGGCCTCGGAGGTCGCCGGCCTGCGGGTCACCGCCCAAGGCCCGCTAACGGTGGGGTGGCTGGCGACCGTGTCCGGCCGGGCGATGTTCTCGGGGGCGATCCCGAGTGGCTGAGGACTTCGTGGTTCGCCTGCTGGTGGTCCTGCTGGCGGTAGGAGTGGTGTTTGCGGCGGCCGTTTTCCGTCCGAGGCGGCCCCGCACTCCGCTCTCCGTGGAGGGGAACCTCGACGGCCCCGGCGTCTACCTGTTCACTGCCGCCGGGTGTGATGCGTGCGATGAGGCCCGCCTGGTCTATCGGGAGGTCCTGGGCGAGTCGGGCTTCACGGAGCGGAGTTGGGAGGAGCATTCCGACCTGCTGGCCCGGGTCGGGGTGGCCGACCTGCCGGTGGGCGCGGTGGTCGGCGCCGACGGCAGGCAAGTGGCCTCGTTCGTCCAGGTACCGAAGCCGCCGGCCCTCCGGAGGGCGGTCCGGAAGATGCGGGTATGACGGGGACCGCCGAGCCGGCCGGGCCGATAGAGGACGAGGTGGGTTCGCAGGGATGGTCCACCCGGACCTCGGCCATCTTGGTGGCCATGGTCTCGCTGGCGACCCTGGTGGCGGTGGCCCCCCACCTGCTGCTGGTCGCCAACACCCCGACGGGCGGCGACATGGGCGCTCACGTACTCGGCCCCGCCTACCTGCGGGACGTCCTGCTCCCGTCCGGTCGGATCATGGGCTGGTCGAACCACTGGTTCGCCGGGTTCCCGATCTTCTACTTCTACTTCCCCCTTCCCTCGCTGGTGATCGTGGCCCTCGACCTGGCACTCCCCTACGGGGTGGCGTTCAAGACGGTGACGGTCGTGGGGCTGGTCGCGCTCGCTCCGGCCACGTACTTCCTCGTCCGGTCAATGGGTTTCGCCCGTCCGGTCGCCGCGGTCGCCGCGGCGGCGGGAGGCGTCTACGCCTTCATGGAGACCCCCACCCCCAACATCTTCGGCGGCACCATCGCATCCAGCCTGGCCGGGGAGTTCTCGTATTCATGGTCGTTCGCCTTCTCCCTGGTCTACCTGGGCTGCCTGCTCAGGGCGGTGCACGACGATCGCAGGTACTTCGTGGGCGCGGCCGCCGCGCTGGCCGGGACCGCGCTCTGCCATGTGATCCCGACCATGGGCGTGGTGTTCGCATCGCTGATCGTGCTGCTGGCGACGCTGTTCGTGCAGGTGGCGCGCTCGGGGTGGTGGGGGCGTCTCCGGACCGGCGCTCGCCCGGAGGGGGCTCGCTCCGGGCTGTCCTGGTGGATCGTTCCGGGAACCTGGGCGGTGGGCTTCATGCTGGCTGCATTCTGGGCGTTGCCCCTGATCATCCGGCTCCGGTACACGACCGAGATGAACTGGCAGCCCCTGGCGGGGTTCGACGAGCTTGTGCCGGTGGAACTGTGGCCGGTGGCCATCCTGGGCGTGATCGGGCTGGTGATGGCCTTGCGGCGGACCGGGCGGGCCCTCGCGCCGGCTGCCTTGACGCTGGTGCCGATCCCCGCCTTCTTCCTTCTCAGCCAGGGAGCAAAGCTCTGGAACGGCCGTGCCCTTCCCCACTGGTTCTACGGCCTGCACCTCTTCGCCGGTATCGCGGTCGGCCTGCTGGTCGTGGCGGCCATCCGCAGGCTCCCGGAGCGCCTGCCCACCTGGTGGGTGCAGAGCGGCATCGTGGGCGCCGTCCTGGTGCTGGTGTTCGGGCCTCGTATCGGGGAACCCGCCTGGAACATCGAGGGCGTGCCCGCCTGGGTCGGTACGTTGCGGCTGGAGCCGCTCGTGGAGCGGATCTCGGGCCCCGACATGCTGGTGGCGGCGGCCGGGGTCCTCCTGCTATGGCTGGTGGGACGCCGCCCGCGGCCCGCCACCCGGACGGTCCTTCCCGTCCTGGCGTCCGTGGCGATCACGGGAGTCATCTTCGTGGGGGTGGTCACCGAGGAGAACTACGTGGGCGCCTGGGCACGCTGGAACTACCTCGGTTACGAGGGTAAGGCGACCTGGCCCGAGTACGAGGGGGTGATGTCGGCAGTGGGCGCCCTGCCGCCCGGGCGGGTGCAATGGGAAGCCAACAGCGAGCTCAACAAGTACGGCACCCCCATGGCGCCGATGCTGTTCCCCTACTGGACGGAGGGCACCCACCCCTCGATGGAGGGCCTCTACTTCGAGTCCTCGGTCACCACCCCCTTCCACTTCCTCAACGCGTCCGAGTTGAGCAGTTCCCCCTCCAACCCGATTCCCGGCCTGGCCTACCACAGCCGCGACATCGACCGGGGCGCCGTGCATATGCGCCTCTTCAACGTGTCCTACTACGTTGCCTACACCGACACGGCCAAGGACAGGGCCGACCGGCATCCGGACTTCACCTTCGTTCAGGATTCGCCCCCGTTCCGGATCTATTCCCTTCCGGAGAGCTCTCTCGTGGAGGTGGCGGTCAACCAGCCCTGGGTCTTCGAGGAGTCAGGCTCCGGGCTCCTCACCTCGCTGGTGACCACCTTCACCCAGGACACCGAGCCGCACTTCGTCGACGTGGCCCTCGACTGGTACGAGGACATCAGCCTCGTGGACCAATGGATCGTGGCGGGCGGTCCCTCGCACTGGGAGCGGACCACTCCCGACCTCGACGGCGCCACCGTCCCGGTCACGACCGACTCGGACGTCGAGGTGTCCGACGTGGTGCTGGAGGATCACCGCGTGGCGTTCACAACCACCGGCGTGGGCCTTCCCCACCTGATCAAGGTGTCCTACTTCCCGAACTGGACGGCCTACGGCGCCGAGGGTCCGTGGCGGGCCACCCCGGCCTTCATGGTGGTGGTCCCGACCGATAGCGAGGTAGAACTGCGTTTCGAGAACACCTGGGTGGAGATGGCGGGATTTGCGTTGACCCTCGCCGGAGCGATCGTCCTGGTCATCTGGTTGGTCGCTCTCGTACGCCGGCGGATGGCTCCCGCCCGGCTACCGCCCGAGGGGCTCCGCGACCCCGCCCTGCGGGGCACCGGCCGTTCGGGATACGGCTGAGCCGTTACCCGAGGCTCCGGCGCAGCGCGATCAGTCCCCGGAGGGTGCGCGGGACCCGCCGGAGCAGCGAGGAGCGGGCTTCCCGCAACTCCTCCACGGTGATAGGAACCTCGATGATGCGGTGCCCGGCCCGCTCGGCCCGAAGCACCAGTTCGGTGTCGAACAGGTCCTTGGTGAGGCGCACTCGTGGGAGGAGCGCCTGGGCTACGGGAGCCCGGAGCGCCTTGATGCCGTGGGTGTCGCTCAGCCCGGATCCGACCACGGCCCGGAGTGCCAGGTTGAACACTCGGGTGGCCAGGCGTCGTATCCACGGTCGCCGGTCCAGGGAACCGGGGTCCCGCTTCGAGGCGATCACCACATCGGCCGATCCGTCGAGCTCAGCGACCCTTTGCAGGAATTCTCGAGAGTGGTAGTCGATGTCGAACACCACCAGCCATCCCAGGTTCCCGGCCGCCTCCATACCGGTGCGGATGGCAAGCCCGTAGTCGGCGCCGTCGATCCGGATCACGTCCAGGCGGGGATCGGAGGACGCCTCGGACAGGGCCTCGGCATGGGTGGCGTCGGTCGATCCGTTCTCGACCAGGATGATCCGGTACCGGGGCGTCACCGCCTCCACCTGCTCCCGGATACGGGCCAGGGCGGGTCCCATGAAGCCGGCCTCGTTGTGGACCGGGATGATGATGGTGATCTGCGGTGGGGTCATGTTCGTTACCGGGGCGAGTGTAGGATCGGACTCGGCGACCGCCGCAAATGCCTCACTCCACGCCGGCCGGGAAGGCGGTGTGGTATGGCCGCCAGAGCACGGCAGGCTGGCACGCAGACAGACCAGTAGTCGGGATATCTCGTGGGAAGCCCTGACCCAGACCCTTTCGACCGAATCTTCCTGGCCTACGACGTCCGGGGTCGGGTGGACAGGGGGGATCTCGACGAGGAGATCGTCGAGCGCATCGGGGTGGGCTTCGCCCGGGTCACCGGCGCCTCGACGGTAGCCCTGGGACGAGACTGCCGGTCCTCGTCAGAGTCACTGGCGGCTGCTTTCCGGAAGGGAGTCCGGTCGCAGGGATGCGATGTGGCCGACCTGGGCCTGCTTCCCACCGAGGTGGTCTACTACCACTCCGGCCTGTACGGGGTTCCCGCCGCCGTCGTTACCGCGTCCCACAACCCGGCCGGTTACAACGGTCTCAAGTTCTGCCATCGCGGGGCGGCGCCGATCGGGTCGGGCTCGGGGCTGGAACGAATCCGGGATGTGGCGCGCTCGTGGACCGGGGACTCCCGGGGGGAGGCCAGAGGCGGGGTCATACGGAGAGACGCCCTGCCCGGTTACCTGGAGCATGTGCTCGGAATCGTCGATCCGGGGGGCATCGGGGCGCTTCGGGTGGCGGTCGACGCCGGGAACGGGATGGCCGGGCTCGTGGTAGGCCCGCTCTTCCGGCAGTTGCCCTCGTCCACCCTGATGGGCCTCTACCTGGAGCCCGACGGCTCCTTTCCCCACCATCCGGCCGACCCCCTGAACCCCGACAACCTCACCGACCTGGTCCGCCTCGTCCGCACGCGGGAGGCCGACGTGGGAGTGGCCTTCGACGGGGACGGCGACCGGGCGGTGTTCGTTGACGAGCAGGGTGTTCCTCTCCCGGGGAGCACCACCACCGCCATCATCGCGGGCTGGTTCCTGGCCCGGCGGCCGGGCGCCCGGATCGTGCACAACCTGATCTGCTCGAGGAGCGTCGCCGAGGCCATCCGGTCCGCCGGGGGGGTGCCGGTCCGGACCAGGGTGGGTCATTCGTTCATCAAGGCGGTCATGGCGGATGAGGATGCGGTCTTCGGGGGTGAGCACTCGGGGCACTACTACTTCGGCGACAACTACGGGGCGGACAGCGCGACGCTGGCCATGCTGGTGTTGCTGACCGTCCTGACCGAGGCCGGTGTGCCTCTGTCGGAGTTGAGGCGCGGCTACGAGCCGTACGCCATGTCGGGGGAGATCAACACCGTGGTGACCGACCCGACGGCGGCGATCCGGGCAGTGGCGTCCGCATTCGCCGGCGCCTCTCTGGACCATCTCGACGGGCTGACGGTCGATCTGGGAGACAGCTGGTTCAACGTCCGGCCCTCCAACACCGAACCCTTGCTCCGTCTCAACGCCGAAGCACCCGACTCCGGGTCGTTGGACGAACTCGTGGACAGGGTGCGGAAGGTGATCGACTCCGCCTGACATCCATGGTCGGTCGGCGCGGGGGCAGACTGTCACAGGGTCCGGATACAACAGGGGGCATGGTGTGTGTGGTGTGCGGGTGGTGGAACCCGTCGGCAGGAACTTCGCGGAGGGATCCGGAGAGGAGATCGTCGGTATGCCCCGCCTGCGCGGCGTCCCTGCGGCCCGGCGGCGAGGTCAGGCTCCCGTCGGGCGTGCTGGTGCGCTCGCTGCTGGAACACGGGGGTCCGATCCGCAAGGCCGTCCACGCCATGAAGTACCGGGGAGCCGACCGGGTCGCCTCGGGGCTGGCTCCCCTCCTGGTCGATCTCCTTCCCACCGGCGCGACCGCCCTGGTACCGGTACCCAGGTCGCTGCCTCGCCGGGCCAGGTTCGGTACCGACCCGGGTAGGGCACTGGCCGTGGCTCTAGCCCGGACAGCCGGCCTGCCCGTGGCCGACGTGCTGCGCGCCCCCATGCTCCACCGCAGCCAGATACGGTCCAGGCGCCGCGGTGGCCTGCGGTTCCGGTCGGTGTCGCGGCCGCCGGGGGGAGCGGTGCTGGTGGACGATGTGCTGACCACCGGCGCCACCCTGAGCTCGGCAGCCGCAGCCTGCCGGGGCGCCGTCACCGCGGCCATCACCCTCACCCGCTCCCGATCGGGTGGAGGCGGTATCCGATTAACATCGGATCATGGAAGTCCGGATACGCGGGCGAGGAATCCGGTTCACGGATGAGACCCGTGCCCATGCAGTAGGGCGGGTCAGCCGGACGGCCAAGTTCTTCGACCGACTCGGTGAGATCGATGTGAACGTCACCAGGGTCAACAGCCATGACACCGACCACCGCTTCCGGGCCGAGCTGTCCGCTCGTGCGGCCGGCCAGGTGGTCAGGGCGACGGGCGAGGGTGACACCGTAAGCCGTTCCATCGATGCCGCATCGGAGCACTTCGAACGCCGGTTGCGCCGGCTCTCGCAGAAGCTCAGCGACCGCCGCCGCCACCGTCCGAAGCCCGACGTTCGCGCGGGCGGTCGCCGCCGGCGGTCCGACCGACCCGATGACCGGCACGCGTCCATCACTCGGGTGCAGCGGCCGGTCGGCAAGCCGATGACTCCCGAGGAGGCGGCCATCGTCATGGATGAGATGGGAGAGACCGTGGTTCTCTTCTCCAACGTCGAGACGGGGGATCTGAACGTCATCCACCGGTCCAAAGGCGGGTGGCTGGAGTTGATAGAGCCCGCCTAGCCGGACCACACCCATTCCGTGCGTGAGCGCCGGTAGCCGCTACGGCCCGGGGTAGGGGTTCTCACACGCTCCTGCGGCGGATAGCATGACCCGGCGGGTCGACCTGACGTGTCCTCCTGCCCGATAGACGAGAAACGGTGAATCATGTCGCTACTCGGCAAGGTACTGCGTGCCGGCGAGTCCAAGAACCTGAAGTCCCTCGAGGCGCTGGCGGAGCGGGTCAACCAGATGGAGCCCCTGATGGAGGGGCTGGACGACTCCGCGCTCGCCACCAAGACCGTCGAGTTCCGGAGCCGCCTCGAGTCCGGGGAATCGCTGGACGATCTGGAGGTCGAGGCCTTCGCCACGGTCAGGGAGGCCGCCAAGCGGACGCTCGGCCAGCGGCATTACGACGTCCAGGTGGTCGGCGCCGGCGCTCTCCACCGGGGCATGATCGCCGAGATGCGGACCGGGGAGGGCAAGACACTCGTCTCCACGATGCCGGTCTACCTGAACGCCCTCGGCGGGACAGGCGTGCATGTTGTGACCGTCAATGACTACCTGGCCGCCCGCGATGCCGAGTGGATGGGGGGCATCTACCGGATGCTGGGCCTTTCCGTGGGCCTCATCCAGGCAGGGGACGATCCGGCCTCGCGCAAGCCCGCCTACGAGGCTGACGTCACCTACGGCACCAACAACGAGTTCGGCTTCGACTACCTGCGCGACAACATGGCCATGTCCATGCAGCTACGCGTGCAGCGCGGCCATCACTTCGGCATCGTCGACGAGGTGGACTCGATCCTGGTGGACGAGGCTCGTACCCCTCTCATCATCTCCGGGAGGGTGGGCGACAACGCCCGCTGGTATCGGGAGTTCGCCCGGTTGGTGCGGGGTCTCCGCGAAGACGCCCACTACGAGGTCGACTACGGCAAGCGGCAGGTCCTGACCACCGAGGAGGGCGTGGCCCAGGTCGAGCGCATGCTGGGCGTGGAGAACATGTACGACCATGCGGCGGTCGACTTCGTCCACCATCTCGAGCAGGCCCTGCGGGCCAAGGCCCTCTACCACCGCGATGTCGAGTACCTGGTCCAGCATGGCCAGGTCCTGATCGTCGACGAGTTCACCGGCCGGGTTCTCGAAGGCCGCCGCTACTCGGAAGGGCTCCACCAGGCCATCGAGGCCAAGGAGGGAGTGCGGATCAAGGAGGAGAACCAGACCCTGGCGGCGATCACCCTCCAGAACTACTTCCGGCTCTACGGCAAGCTGGCCGGGATGACCGGAACCGCCATGACCGAGGCCTCCGAGTTCTCGCAGATCTACGGGTTGGAGGTCATGGAGGTCCCCACCCATGTCTCGGTGGCGAGGGTCGACCAGCCCGACGTGATCTACAAGACCGAGGACGCCAAGTACCAGGCGCTCGCCCAGGACATCGAGGAGCGTCACCGGGAGGGCCAACCGGTGCTGGTGGGCACGGTCTCGATCGAGAAGTCCGAACGGGTGGCGAGGTTGCTGGCCAGACGGGGAGTAGCCCATGAGGTCCTCAACGCCAAGCACCACGCCCGGGAGGCCGAGATAATCGCCCAGGCCGGCCGTCCCGGGGCGGTCACGGTGGCCACCAACATGGCCGGCCGCGGCGTGGACATCCAACTGGGCGGCAACCCGGAGGGTCTGGCCCGGGCCGCCATGCGGAAGCGACCGGACCTGACGCCGGGTACTCCACCGTGGGAGAAGGAGTACCAGCAGATCCTCGATACCCACCAGGCCGCGACGGACGAGACCCGGCGGCAGGTGCTGGAGGCCGGGGGTCTCTACGTGCTCGGGACCGAGCGCCACGAGAGCCGCCGGATCGACAACCAGCTCCGTGGACGGTCGGGCCGCCAGGGCGATCCGGGGGAGTCCCGCTTCTACCTGTCCCTGGGCGACGACCTGATGAGGAGGTTCGCCAGCGAGCGGGTCAGCACCATCATGGAGCGCCTCAAGATGCCCGACGAGGTCCCGATCGAGGCGAAGATGGTAAGCAAGGCCGTGGAGCGGGCCCAGTCGCAGGTCGAGTCGCAGAACTTCGAGATCCGGAAGAACGTCCTCAAGTACGACGAGGTCATGAACCGCCAGCGTGAGGTGATCTACGAGTGGCGGGACGGCATCCTTCGCACCCGGCAGAGCCGGGACCTGGTGGTGGGATGGGTGGAGGAGTCGATCGAGGCCACAGTGCGGGCCGGTCTGCCGGAGGACGTGCCGCCGTCCGAGTGGGACTGGGATGGACTGTTCAGGGAGCTCCAGGTCCTGTACTCGTCCGAGCTATCACCCCGTGACCTGGCGGGAGCAGCCAGATCGGTCGACGAGGTGGTCGAGGCGGTTGCCGATGACGCCGTTCGCCGCTTCGAGGAGCGGGAGACCGAACTGACGCCCGAGGTGATGCGCCGCATCGAGCAGGGCCTCGCCCTGTCGATCATCGACAACAAGTGGCGGGATCACCTGTCGGAGATGGACTACCTGCGGGCCGGGATCGGCCTGAGAGCGATGGGCCAGCGGGATCCCTTGACCGAGTACCGCCGAGAGGGCTACGAGATGTTCAGCTACCTGGTCGACTCCGTGAAGCGGGACACCGCCCGCTACCTCTACCGGGTCGAGGTGGCGGAGGCTCGGCGCCGGGCCAGACCCCGGGCTGCCGTCACCGCGGGTCCGGGACCGCGGCGCCCCAAGCAAGCGAAGTCGGCCAAGGTGGGACGCAACGCCCCGTGTCCGTGCGGCTCGGGCCTCAAGGCCAAACGGTGCTCCAAGACACCCGACTGCATGGCGGCCGCCCGCGTCTGAATCCCGGGGGGGTCGGAAAGGTTGTCAAGCAATTCGGCTCTAGGAGTTGGCTGGGGCGCCGACGACGTCGATGCAGCGTTCCGCCAACCGCGACTGCCTGGGTGCCCGGCGCTCCTAGCGCTTCTTCCGGCGTGGTTTCTCGGAAGGTGCCGGGGTGGGCTCGGGTTTCTTGTATCCGGCAGTCCCCCCAGGGCCATAACCCACGGCAAGGTTGCTCCTATCGAAGGTGGCGCGGTCGGTCTCGGTCGACAAGGGCCGCGGGCGATGCCTATCGGCCCCGGATTTGCCCGTGAGTATCCGGAAGATCTGACGTAGCCTCATCGGGAACTCTCGTCCTGGTTGCCCGGTGGTTGGTCCCAATCTTCGATGCAGCGTTCTGCCAGGGGTACCGGATGGACGGATCTGGTCAGGTCGCTGGGGGACAGGAAGACGCTGGGCGGTATCCGGGGATCGAAGGATCGTAGGTATTTGGCGCCGTCCTCATCGAGTCGCTGCCAGGCGCCGGAAAAGGCATACCCGGTGGGGCCCACGATATGGCGGGCCGCCGTGAAGATGTCGCGGGGGAGGTGGCGCGCTCCCTCGCGCCGGGCCGCCCACTCAGCGATGGCGGCTCGGCATTTCCTGGTGATCGCGGCAAGCAGTCGGTCCATACCGGGATTCTATGCGGGAAGCGTTCCTAATCAGGCCGTGATCACGCCTCCGCGGGCCCGGAGTCGGCCTGCTCCCCCGAATCTTGATGTTCACAGCGCACCGGTCTGGAAGCCGGCTCCCGACCATTCACGGCGCGAATCCCAGACGCACGAAGAATCGGGGCTAACCTCCCGTCCGTCATGGACCGAACCGACCCGCGCCCGCTCATCGACGACCTGCGCGCCCGCCTCTCGGACGCCCGGAGGTTCCTTTGATGTCGATTCCAAGCTCGCCGACCTGGTCGAGCTGAGGGCACAGGTCTCCCTTCCCGACCTCTGGGACGATCCTGACCGAGCCACCCGCCTGACCCGCCGGCTGGGCCGGATCGAGCGCCTGGTGAACAGGGTGGAGGCCATGGAGAACGACCTGGACGACGCGGGCATCCTTGTCGACCTGGCCCGAGAGGAAGGCGACCGTGCCACCCTCGACGAGGTGGCTCGCGACCTTGACGCCACCGAGCGGCGGATCGCGGATCTCGAGGAGGAGTCGCTCTACTTCGGCGAGTACGACGACCATGCCGCCATCCTCAGCGTGCACGCCGGCGCCGGGGGCGTCGACGCCCAGGACTGGGCGGAGATGATGGTCCGTATGTACGTCCGCTACCTGACCGAGCTCGGCTTCGAACACGAGATCGACGACCTCCAGTCGGGCGAGGAGGCGGGTATCAAGTCGGCCACCCTGACTGCCGAGGGAGAGCATGCGTACGCGGTTCTCGAGGCCGAGCGCGGTGTCCATCGCCTGGTGCGCATATCACCCTTCGACTCCAACTCCCGCCGCCACACCTCCTTCGCCGGGGTGGACGTGGTGCCGCTGGTGGAGGATGCCGCCGTCGAGATCAGTCCGGACGACCTGCGGATCGACACCTACCGCTCCCAGGGCGCCGGTGGCCAGCACGTGAACACCACCGACTCGGCGGTCCGGCTCACCCACCTGCCGACGGGCATCGTGGTGGCCTGCCAGGCGGAGCGCTCCCAGCTCCAGAACCGGGCCAGGGCCATGGCCCTCCTCAGGGCGAAGCTGGCCGAGTTGGCCCGTGTCCGCCAGCAACAGGAACTGGATGAGATTCGCGGGGAGCAGACCGAAGCTGCCTGGGGGCGCCAGATCCGCTCCTACGTCCTCCAGCCCTACCAGCAGGTGAAGGACCTCAGGACCGGGCTGGAGGTCGGCAATGTCCAGGGCGTGCTGGACGGCGGCCTCGGAAGGCTCACCGAGTCCTACCTGCACTGGCGCCGGGCCAACCGGGAGCGGAAGGATCGGAGGGACGCCGGGGTTGACACCCGCTCCTAAACCCTTTGAGTAGTGGGGACCCGTTGGTAGTCTCAGCATCCCGTACGCTTCCGGACTCGGTGGGACAGGGACGTTCATGATCCGACTGCATAATGTTGCCAAGGTCTACGACGGTGGGGTGGTGGCAGTCCAGGAAGTGAGCATGGACGTTCGCAAGGGGGAGTTCGTCTTCCTGGTGGGTCCGTCAGGCTCGGGGAAGTCCACGCTGATCCGGATGTGCCTGCGCGAGGAGAAGGTGACCCGGGGCAAGATCTGGGTGGCCGGCAAGGACATCACCAAGCTGCCCACCTGGCGGGTTCCGTACCTCCGCCGCACGGTCGGAACCATCTTCCAGGACTTCAAGCTGCTGCCCACCAAGACCGTGGCCGAGAACGTGGCCTTCGCCCTCAAGGTGACCGGATGCCCGCGCTCCATCGTGCGCCGCCAGGTGAACACGGTGCTGGAGCTCGTGGGGCTGTCGGCCAAGACCGACCGCTACCCCCGGCAGCTGTCCGGAGGCGAGCAGCAACGGGTGTCCATCGCCCGGGCCTTCGTCAACCGGCCGCCGATCCTGCTTGCCGATGAGCCGACCGGCAACCTCGACCCCGCCACGTCGGTGGGCATCATGAGGCTGCTAGACCGGATCAACCGCACCGGCACGACGGTGATGATGGCCACCCACGACTTCGCCATCGTGGACGCGATGCGCCGCCGGGTGGTGCAGCTCGACCGGGGACGGGTGGTCCGGGATCAAGGCGAGTCGGGCTACGAGTCGTCCGAAGAGACGTGAGCACCTTTCTCTTTCTGATCGGCGAGGCCTTCGTCAATCTGCGCCGCAATGCCCTGGTGGCGACCGGCGCCGTCCTGGCCGTGTTCGTGTCCCTGGCGCTGGCGTTCGGCGCGCTGGTGTTCAACGAATTGGTGCGGGTCAACACCCTGCAGTGGCAGCAGGGAGACCACCTGATCATCTTCCTCAAGGACGAGGGCGGTCCGGTGGCCCACAGCGAGCTCCTGGCTCAGATCAACGACTATCCCGAGGTGAAGAACGCCTGGTACATGGACAAGGCGGGCGCCTACCAGGAGTTCCTGGAGATCTACAGCGACCAGCCGGCGCTGGCTGCGACGGTGACGGCGGCCGATCTTCCCGCCTCGATCCGGGTGGAGCTCGAGGACATCTCGACCTACCAGGAGGTCCAGTTCCGGTTGGTGGGCCACCCGCTCCTCAGGCGCCTATCGGTGTTCAGCGAGGGGATCGAGCGGCTGCTCAGCCTCACCGGAGTGCTCAACTCCATCGGTTTCGGCCTGGTGGTGCTCATGGGGGCGTCGGCGGTGGTATTGATCGCCAACACCATCCGCATGGCCATCTACGCCCGGCGGGAGGAGATCGCCATCATGAAGCTGGTGGGCGCCGGCAACTGGTTCATCCGCGTCCCGTTCATCATCGAAGGCGCCACGGTCGGCCTGCTGGGAGGCGGGCTGGCTGCGGCGGCGGTGTTCGCGAGTCACAACCTGCTGGAGCGAATCCCCACCGATATTCTGATCCGCTTCCAGGTTGACCAGGGGTTCCTGCTGAGCCGGGCCATCCTGATCCTTGCGTTCGGCGGTCTGGCGGGATTCATCGGGAGCAGCCTCGGGCTGAGACGCTTTCTGAGGGTGTGACCGTGCGCCGGCTGGGGCTGGTCGGGGCATTGGTGCTGGCCGTGCTGGGGGTCATGGCGGCCGCGCCGGTGCTGGTCGAGGCCCAGGACGAGGAGCAGCGTCTCGATCAGGTCGAGCGGCAGATGGCCGAGCTTGAACGGCTGATCGAGGGCGCGGAGGCGGAGCGCACGGCCTACGTGGAGCAGATCGAGGAAACGGAAGCCCGCATGGAGGAGTTGAGGGTTCGACTCTGGGCGGCGGAGGATCAGTTGACCTCGGCGGACGCGGCGGTGGCGGTGAGCCGGGATGCCTTCACGGGCCTCAGCCGCCGGGTCAGGTTGATGGACGCCGAACTGGCCAGGACCAGGCTGGACCAGCGGGTCACCGGGGAGTCCCTCCGGGAGCGAACGGTCGAGATGTACATGAGCAGCGCGACCGGGATCAACTCCCTGTTCGCGGGCGCCTGGGATCCGGAGTCCAACTCGATCCGGCTGGAGTATTCGCGCCGCCTGCTGGAGGACACGGAGTTGCTGCTGCACTCGCTCGAGATCCTGGAGCGCCAGGAGGTGACCCGCCAGGAGGAGCTGGTGCGGGAACAGGAGCGCGAAGCAGAGCTGCTCACCCGGCTGGAGGCGGAGCAAACCCTGGCCCACCAGTATCGCGCGGAGGTGGCGTCGGCGCGGGAGCAGCTCGGCGAGGAGTTGATTCGGCAGGAGGAGTTGCTGGCCGAGGTGATCGGCGAGATCGAGGACCATGAGGATCACGTGGCCGCCCTGGAGGCCGAGTCCAAGAGGATCGAGCTCGAGATCCTCCGGCGCCAGGTCCGCGAGGGGCGGGCGCCGGGCGTCCTGGCCTGGCCGGTGGGCGGCGCCCTCACCTCACCTTACGGGTGGCGCATCCATCCCATATTCGGTGATCGCCGCCTGCACACCGGGATCGACCTTCGGGGCAGTACCGGGGAGCCCATCCACGCCGCCGCCAACGGCACGGTGATCCTGGCGGGGACCTGGGGAGGCTACGGGCGGACCGTGGTGGTGGACCACGGCGGGGGCCTATCGACCCTCTATGCCCATGCGTCCCGGATCGCGGCCAGCGAGGGCGAGGAGGTGCTGGCCGGCGAGGTGGTGGCGTACGTCGGATGCACCGGCTTCTGTACCGGTCCCCACTTGCACTTCGAGGTGCGGGAGGTGGGCAGCCCGGTGGACCCGATGCTCTACCTGCCGAGGTGAGATCGTGAACCGTGAGAAGAAGAAAGCGGGCTCGGTTATCGCTTCCAACCGCCGGGCGCGGTTTGATTACGTGTTCGACGAGGAGTACGAGGCCGGCATCGTGCTGACCGGCTCCGAGGTGAAGAGCCTGCGAGCGGGCCAGGTCCAGTTGCGAGAGGCCTACGGCCTGGTACGCCGGGGCGAGGTGTGGCTGCTGGGCATGCATATCGCTCCCTACGAGATGGCCCGGCACGGTGGCCACGAGGCCAAGCGGGAGCGCAAGCTGCTCCTCCACAGCCGGGAGATCGGGCGGATCAACAGCCGCGTCCAGGAGCGAGGTCTCACCATCGTTCCGGTCAAGATGTACTGGAAGAACGGGCGGGTCAAGGTGCTGATCGGGATCGGCCGGGGTTCCCGTCGCTACGACAAGCGGCAGAAGCTGAAGGCCCGTGAAATGGAGCGGGAGGCACGCCGGGCCATGTCGGACCGCCGCCGGTCGACGTGAGACTCCCCGAGGGTTAGGGGCGAGGTCGCTTGTCACGGGACGGGTGTACACTGATCGAACAATCTCTATTGGGGGTGAACAGGTTTCGACGTCGGTAGTAGAGGTGTTGGAAGCGAGCCGAGGTCACCGGAGTCCTCGTTAAACAGCCGGTAACAACCATAAGTGCCAAGCCAAACCTTGCACTGGCTGCCTAGAGAAAGGTAGCCCGTCCCCCGGAGGGGTTCCTGCCCCCTTCGGAGTGGGCGTCGCTCAGCAGGATGGACCCTCCGGGATGCCCGGACAGGAGGGTTGAGATCAATCCGGGTGTAGGGCGGACGGTCACTCGCCGATGGAGTCCGACCGCCTGAAGGCTCGCCATCGGCTGCGCTCGGAGATGCCGCCACCGAAGTACCGACGGACCGGGGTTCGATTCCCCGCACCTCCACCTTTATTTGCTATTTATTCCCTGGTCAGAGCCATGTTTGGA
>JAPPGV010000025.1 GCA_028821235.1 bacterium | reverse complement strand
ACGTGACAGAGGTGAGCACCGCGGCCGCTGCGTTCCGCGTAACCACGCACACGGGTCGCCGTCCGGCAGGTGGACCGAGTTCGGCCCGGTAGATCTCGTTTCTCGAAACCACCTACCACTCGGGGACAGTCTGGGCTGCGAACCGGGCCGCTGATCGTACGAGCGCCCTATCCGGAGGCAGGCGCCGGTAGGCCTCGACCAGTTCGCGGTCGGCGGCCGCGGCTTCCTCGGCTGCTATGACCGCCCGCGCTCCACGGAGCAGGAGTTCGGAACGGTTGGTGCCCGATGCCTTGGCCAAGCGGTCCAGTTGGTCCACGAGGTTGTCATCGAGCTGTATCAGAACTTCCCGACGGGCCATGCCCATATGGTAAATCTGGGCTCCCTTTGTCCGGTTCGCCGCATCTCCCGCGGCGACCATCCGGTGCTGGGGCTGACCACCCGGAGCCGGGTGGCCTCTGGTTTGTCAACTTCGCTCCACATGGGCGTTTCGGGTCGTTACTCTCCCACCATGGCTGACGCCGCGGAGCAGGTATCTGATTTATCGGTTGATCCGGGGAGCAGTATCGATGTGACCATCGCCGCCAACACGCTGGACAGGTACGTGCCGGTGCTGCGGGAATCTGATGACGATTTCCGGTTGCGGATCGTGCTGCACGACTTCGGAATGGTCTTCCAGCACGCGAGTTCGGAGGACCGCAGGCTGCTGGTGGCCGGTGAGCCGGAGCTCTTCGACCCTCGCTGGGACGCTTTCCTCGCCGCCTACACGGAGCACCTCTGCTACCACGCCGGCATCCCGACTCCCGATTGGGTGTTCGCCACGGAGCGCCACCTGCAGTCGTTCTGGTACGCGGGGCGGCGTTTCCCGCGGGAACGAGCCGCCACGATCCTCACCACCCCCGCCGCTTTCGAGGCCCATGGCATATGGTTCCCCGCCTGGGAGCTGGAGGTCGTCTAGGGGAGATGCTCACCGAGACCCAACTCCGCGCCGCCCTGTCCGAACTCGCCGAAAGGCTTCGAGCCCGAGGAGCGACAGGGCGCATTTACATAGTCGGCGGGGCTGCGATGGCACTGGCCTATGACAGCGACAAGCTGACCCGCGACATCGACGCCGCGATCATCGAAGGGCATGGCTCGGTGATCGAAGCCGTGCGCGACATAGCCCGCGCCCGAGGATGGCCGAGCACCTGGCTCAACGAGCAAGCCACGCCCTACCTACCCACGGCACCGGATCGGCACAGCAATGTGGTGTTCGACCATCCAGCCTTGAAGGTCATGGCAGCGTCACCCGAGCACCTGCTGGCGATGAAGGTGAGGGCGGCCCGATCTAGCGATGTGACCGACGTCCGGCAGCTCCTCGCCAGGACGGGCCTCTCCGACGCCGGACAGGTGGAGGCTCTGGTGGAGTCGGTCTTTCCGGACGAGCGGCTCGGCGAACGGCAGCGGAGATGGTTGGAAGACCTACTCGGCGGGGTATGAACGGGGCTAGCCGCCGGCCGCTTCGTAGATCATCTGCTTGAACCGGTCTGTGTCGATGGACCAGATGACTTCGACGTTCGCCGCCTCTCCTGTGACATCGAGGGAGTCGACAACCGACATTCCCCTTGTCAGCGGGCTCTCCGCCTCGATTTCCACGTAGTGGCGGGAGCTTCGGGTCACCACCTTGCCCTGGTCGATCGCGACCGCCATGGCGGTCGGGTCGGGGAGTTCCAGCCGGCGGGTGCCGGACTGGCGGTGGGCGGCCTCCATCGCGGTGGAGTTGCAGTCCAGGAAGAAGTGGGCCAGGGGAGTGTCCAGCGCTCGGAGGGCGGCCTGCTCCGCTGCGTCCAGGCCGGCCTCGAAGCGGCATATCTCCCATCCGACCATCTCGATCGGAAGGCCGGAGGCGAAGACCATCCGGGCGGCGTGGGGATCGAACCACAGGTTGAACTCCGCTGCCGGCGTGACGTTGCCCACCGTATTGGCGGTGCCTCCCATCACCACGCAGCGGCCCACCAGCTCCACGAGGTCGGGAGCCTGCGCCAGGGCGAGCGCCACGTTGGTGAGCGGTCCGAGAGTCACCAGGGTGGAGCCGGGATTGCCCCGAATGTGGTTGATGAGGGCGCTTACGCCGTCCTCGTCCTCCGCGGAGCGGGACGGGGGTGGGTATCCCTGGTCGCCGAGGCCGTCCATCCCGTGGAACCAGGTGGCCTCGCGGGCCTTCACCAGCAGGGGACGGTCGGCGCCCGCGTAGACGGGTACGGCTGACCCGCACAACTCGGCGGTGTAGAGGGCGTTGCGGGTGGTGTCCTCCAGCGAGCAGTTACCGACCACTGTCGTCATCGCCACCACGTCCACGTCGGGGTGGTTGAGGGCCATCGCCAG
>JAPPGV010000024.1 GCA_028821235.1 bacterium | reverse complement strand
GGAACGCGTTCGGACCGAAGGAGGTGGTGGCTGGGGGATGGGCCCGCCGGGTGGGGCGTGTTCCGGCGTTTTTCGCGTTCTCGTCATCTCGGGCGTGGATCACGAACGATCGAATCAGGGCACTAGATTCCTTGCCTGTCGTTTACTTGATGAGGTGGTAGCGCACGCTATGAAGGCAGGATCACCAGATCGGTGCGGGAGACGTATGGCATGACAGCATCCTCCAACAGCCGGGCGGGGGCGCGCTCGGAGCGTCTCGCGCGGGTCGCTACGGAGGACGGTCTCTTCACGGTCCTGGCGATCGATCATGTGGGGTCGTTCGCCCAGACGGTGCGTCCGGACCACCCCGAGAGCATGACCGCCGCCGACATCAGCGCCGCCAAGCAACCGATCATCGCGGCGCTCGGGCCGATCAGCGGGGCGGTCCTGATCGACCCCGGCTACCTGGTGACCATGGGGTCGACCCCTCGTGGCCGTCCTGATGGCCTGGGACTGATCCTCGGTGTCGAGGACGGGGACTACGCCGACGTGCGCACCGCTCCTCGCCTCCTCCCCGGCTGGAACGTGGAGCGGGCGGCCGAGATGGGAGCGGACGCCGTCAAGATCTCCGTGTACTACGACCCGGACGGGGACATGTCGGCGGCGGAGCATTTCGTGACGGATGTGGTGAGCCAGTGCCGGCAGGCAGGGCTCCCCCTCTTCTGCGAGCCGCTGGCGCTGTACGAGGATCCCGGGGACCGCACACGGGCCGTGCTGGAGGGGGTGAGACGGTTGGGCCCGCTGGGCGCCGAAGTGCTCAAGCTGCAGTTCCCCGTCATGCCGGGGGCCGGCCGGCGCGATCCCGAGGAATGGGCCGAGGCTTGCGCCGAGGTCGACCGGCTGAGTCCGGTTCCCTGGGTCATCCTTTCCGAGGGCAGCGACTTCGCACTGTTCCGCGACCAGGTGCGGGTGGCCTGCGCGGCGGGGGCGTCGGGGTTCCTGGGAGGTCGGGCCATCTGGCGCGAACTCGCCACAGGCGAGCGTGACGCGCAGCATGCCGCCGGGCGGATGACCGAACTGTGTGCCGTGGCCCGGGCCGAGGGTACGGCTTGGACAACCTCGCTGGCTCGGCGCAGCACGACCACGTAAGGCCGGAAAGCGCCATGGCAGGCAGCCGGCGCCTCTACTCCGACCTGGCCTATTTGTGGCCGCTCGTCAGCCCCCCGGAGGACTACGCCGAGGAGGCGGGCCACTGGAGGGACGCCATCCGGGCCCGGCTGGGCGGGGAGCGCCATCGCATCCTCGAGCTCGGCGTGGGTGGCGGCCACAACCTGTCGCACCTCACCTCCGACTTTGAGGCCACCGGCGTCGACCTGTCCCCGGAGATGCTGGAGCACTCCCGGCGGCTGAACCCCGGCGTGGAGCATCACGTGGGCGACATGCGGACGGTGCGCTTGGGCAAGGTGTTCGACGCGGTGCTCATCCACGATGCGGTGGCCTACATGCTGACCGAGGACGACCTGAGGGCGGCCTTCGCCACCGCCCGGGCCCACCTGCGACCGGGCGGCCTCCTCCTGGTGGCGCCCGACCTGGTGGCGGAGTCCTTCGTGGAGGGCAAGGTCCTGCGCTGGGACATCCCGCCGCCCGCCCGACCGGGCGACCCGGAGGTGAGGGTGGAGGAGCGGCTGACCGATCCCGATCCGACCGACACCACCATCGAGTCCTGGATCACCTACACGATCACCGAGGGAGGCCGTCAGCGGGTGGAGACCGACCTCCATGTGACCGGCCTCTTCCCCTTGTCGACCTGGATGGCTCTCATGGAGGAGGCCGGCTTCGAGACCGAGACCCTTCCCCTCCCCGGCGACGGAGACGGATGCGGGGAGAACCTCTTCTCCGGCATTCTCCGAGAGCACCGGCTCTGAGGCCGTTGGCCGCGCTATGACCCGTCTGATTAGACTATAATTCTGGTCATGTCAAGAACGCTGCCCCTGTCAGAAGTCAAAGCCAAGTTCTCGGAGGTCGTCGACGACATCGTCACGACGCACGAAAGGGTCACGGTGACGCGTAACGGTCGTCCGGTGGCTGTGGTGCTCAGCCCAGACGACCTCGAGGCGATCGAGGAAACCGTCTCCATCCTCTCAGACCCGAGTGCTGTAGAAGCAATCGAACTAGGCCGGGCTGCCATCGCTGAAGGGGATGTCGCTACCCAAGAAGAGATCGAAGCGCTCCGAGACCAACTTCGCCGCGACACGGTGTGACCGGTTCGTCCTGGTGTTTGGCCGTTGCCCGACCTGCACGTCGAGCCATCGATCGCCTCCCCGAGAAGATCGCCCTCGCAGTGGTGGAGTACATGCTCGGGCCTCTACTCGAAAACCCCGGCCGCGTTGGCAAACCACTTCGCGGTGACCTGTCGGGACTTCACTCGGCAAGGATCGGGGCTTATCGAATCGTCTACGAGATCGACGAAGACCGGCACAGGGTCAATGTGGCTTATATCGACCATCGAGCGGACATACACCGGCCGCGATAGTAGGTGCTACCGATGTGCAGTCTGAGAGAACGACAGGGTGCTTGCTATGGAGCGAGACCTGGTAGCGCCCGTGGTTAGGCTCGGAATGTCCGTGGCTTGTCGAAGCCACAGCTAGATTGGCACCCGCGACTTCCTGCCAACCAACCGAGGACGACAGATGACCGTAGAAGACATCAGCACCGTCGACCAGGAGGCATCGGCCGCCAAGTGTCCGGTGTCGCCCCAGATGCCCGCCACGATGGGCTCGCTGGCTAATCACCACTGGTGGCCGGAGCAGGTGAACCTGCGGCCGTTGAACAAGAACTCGCCCCTGATCGATCCCATGGGCGACGAGTTCGACTATGCCGAGGCGTTCAACAGCCTCGACCTCGCGGCGGTGAAGGCGGACCTCGAAGAGGTGATGACCGACTCGCAGGACTGGTGGCCGGCCGACTACGGCCACTACGGGCCTCTGATCATCCGGATGGCCTGGCACAGCGCCGGCACCTACCGGACCTTCGACGGGCGCGGTGGGGGCGGATTGGGCACGCATCGCTTCGCTCCGCTCAACAGCTGGCCGGACAACGCCAACCTCGACAAGGCGCGCCGGCTGCTCTGGCCGGTCAAGCAGAAGTACGGCCGCAAGATCTCGTGGGCCGACCTGATGATCCTCGCCGGGAACGTGGCGCTGGAGTCGATGGGCTTCGAGACGTTCGGTTTCGGCGGCGGCCGCGAGGACGTGTGGGAGCCCGAGGAGGACATCGACTGGGGACCCGAGACCGGCTGGCTGGACGATGAGCGGTACAGCGGCGACCGGGAGCTGGCCAACCCGCTCGGCGCGGTGCAGATGGGCCTGATCTACGTGAACCCCGAGGGACCGAACGGGCGGCCCGACCCGCTGGCGGCGGCGAGGGACATCCGGGAGACCTTCAGCCGCATGGCCATGGACGACACCGAGACCGTCGCTCTGATCGCCGGAGGGCACACCTTCGGGAAGACCCACGGCGCCGCCGATGCGGGCCGGTACGTCGGCCCCGAGCCGGAAGGCGCCACCTTGGAGGAGCAGGGTTTGGGATGGGCGAACGCGTTCGGCAGCGGGAAGGCGGGGGACTCGATCACTAGCGGGCTCGAGGGCGCCTGGACTACCACCCCGGTCACCTGGGACAGCTCTTTCTTCGAGGTCCTGTTCGGCTACGACTGGGAGCTCTCGCAGAGCCCGGCGGGGGCGTGGCAGTGGATCCCCGCCAACGGGGCGGCGGCCGGGACGGTGCCGGATGCTCACGACCCGTCGGAGCGGCACGTCCCCGTGATGCTGACCACCGACCTCTCGCTCCGCATGGACCCCGTCTACGAGCCGATCTCGCGGCGCTTCCTGGAGAACCCGGACGAACTGGCCGACGCCTTCGCCAGGGCGTGGTACAAGCTCACCCATCGCGACATGGGACCCGTGACCAGGTATCTGGGCCCGGAGGTCCCGGATGAGCAGATGATCTGGCAGGATCCCGTCCCCGTAGTCGACCACGAACTCGTCGATGACGCCGACATCGCCGCTCTCAAGGCCGGGATCCTCGACTCCGGGCTCACCGTGTCGCAGCTGGTCTCGACCGCCTGGGCCTCGGCGTCGACGTTCCGCGACAGCGACATGCGCGGGGGAGCGAACGGCGCCCGGATCCGGCTGGCCCCCCAGAAGGACTGGGAGGTCAACGACCCCTCGGACCTGGCGACCGTGCTGGCGACCCTCGAAGGGATACAGGCCGGGTTCAACGGCGCCGGTGACGGCTCCAAGCGGGTGTCTCTCGCCGACCTGATCGTGATCGGCGGGTGTGCCGCCGTCGAGCAGGCGGCTCGCAATGCCGGCCACGACATCGAGGTTCCGTTCTCGCCAGGACGCACCGACGCCTCCGCGGAGCAAACGGATGCCGAGTCGTTCGCCGTGCTCGAACCGACCGCCGACGGGTTCCGGAACTACCTGCGCAACGGCGATGGGCGCCGACCCGAGACGCTGCTTGTCGACCGGGCCAGCCTGCTGTCGCTGACCGCGCCGGAGATGACGGCGCTGGTCGGCGGCCTCCGCGTGCTGGGCGCCAACTCCGGAGGGTCCTCGCTCGGCGTGCTTACCGACCGGGTCGGGACGCTGACCAACGACTTCTTCGCCAACCTGCTCGACATGGACACGATGTGGCAGGTGTCGGAGACCGAGCACGTCTACGAGGGCCGCGACCGCGCGACGGGCGAGGCGAGGTGGACGGCCACCGCGGTGGACCTCGTGTTCGGCTCCAACTCCCAGCTTCGAGCTGTAGCTGAGGTTTATGGTTCGGACGACGCCGAAAAGAAGTTCGTGGGCGACTTCGTGGCGGCGTGGAACAAGGTCATGAACCTCGACCGCTTCGACCTGACTGAATCCAGCTAGTCCCGCCTGGTCTCGATCGCGGCCAGCGCCTACCCCGGTGCGATCGGGAGTGTCGTGATGGGTACCCCGATCGCGTCGTTACGCTGCGTTGGCCGTGGCCGCGGCGGCGGGCTTGATCCCGCTCCCTCCGACGGGTCTTGCTTACCGGCGATCCGAACGGACGACCGGACGGCGGTCCCTTCTGGTGGCGTCTGGGGGGACTGGGGCCGGCGCGCCCTAGGGGCAGCCGTACGTCTTACCCTTCTGCTGCCACGAGGGCCCCTCAGTCATCAATGGCCGGAGTCTTCGGGTCGCTGCCATCCAGGGCAGCCGGGGCCGGTCGTGAGTGCACAGCCCTGAATGTGAGGGGGCAACGAGGACCACCATGAGATGTGATCTTGCCACGGGCACGGGACACCGTTGACGGAGTAGCCACAAGATCCGTGAGCATCGAAAACTGCTTGGCCATATCTGAAGTGATGTATGTCGGCCATTAGAGTGATCGTTGCTTGATACGTAGGAACGACGGGAGTTGGTCCGACCTGAGGTTGGTCGGCAGGAGTTTGACCGGGGGAAGGTTGTGGTTGGGGGTCGGGAACTGTGCTCGGGGGTGGGTCGAAGCGCGGCCGGACCGATGCGTAGCCTTCCACATCTGCTGTGCAGGTCGTGAGGTTCCGTCGCAGGGCGGCGAGGAAGTTTGTCGATGTGAGTTTGCTGTAGGAGCTGTTGGCCGCGAGGTCGCCGATTTCCACCCTTTTAACGAGGTGCTTGGTGTTGGTTCTTCCTTCGACCATGTATGTGCTGACGGCGAGAGATGTTAGGGGCACCCTCGCGGTCACCGTAAACCTGACAAAGTGCTGTTCCTGGAACACAAAACAATCGGTCTCGAGAAAGAGAGGCGAGGGCTGTGCATCTCCGGCGGTCACTTCCACGGCTTCTGAGCAGTAGTCCACTGTTCCGACCTTCATGCAGACTCCGTAGTAGTACGTCCCGGATGTGGACGGCGCGGTCAGCGTGACGCTCTCGTTGCTGACCTCGTGCGGTTCCAGACCGCGCACAGATCCGCTATCCATCCACGTGTCCTCCGTTGTGATGATCTCGTCGGTGGAGCGGTAGTACGTAAACCGTGTGAATTGCGAGCGTGAACTGCCGCGGTTCACCACGGTGGCGTGGAGTGTGAAGGCCCTTCCGGCGACCGGAGTGCTGTCGCTGACGGTGGGCGTGAGGATCAGGAGGTCGGGGAGTCTCACGGTCACCTCGGCCACGGAGCAGTTGTTGGTGGTGTCCGCCTCACCGGGCACGGCGTCCACGCAGGCCCCGTAGTAGTACGTACCGGGCGCGGGCGGTGCCCGGAGGGTCAGCGTTCCGATGTCCTCGCTGCTTGACGGCTCCATCGGATCCATCAGGTCCCAGGCCAACTGCTGGTCGGCGCTGGTGATTTCAGCGTCCCGTGAGAGGTACCAGAGCAAGGTGATGGGCCCTGTCCAACTGTCGCCTTGGTTGCGCAGGGCATCGATGCGCAACTCGAAGTCAGAACCGATTTCCGGGCTGGCGGGACTGACGGTAATCGGGTCGAGCACCAGGTCGGGCCGGCCCGCGACGACCGTCAGGGCAGGCGAGCAGTTGGCCGCCGTGAACTCGTCGCTCGTCGAGATCAGACAGGCCCCGTAATAGTAGGTGCCGGGCGTGGACGGCGCTCGTGGATCGATGTACAGGTAGGCGGTCTCCGAGGGGCCGATAGGGCTGACGGTGGCGGAGGCCGAGTCCATTCCCCAACCGATGATCCGTTCATCACTGGTTGTGATGGTCGAGTCGGTCGAGCGATAGAAGGTCAGCGTGGCCGATTCCGAAGTCGTGTCGCCCACGTTGCGCACCGCGACCACCATACGGAATCTCGTTCCCACCGTCGCGGTGATTTCACTGACCGTGGGCGTGTCAACCACGAGGTCCCGAGCAGAAACGGTGTCGACGGACACCGTCACCGGCGGGGAGCAGTTGTTGGTGGTGTCGCTCTCGCCGCCCACCGAGTCCACGCAGGCCCCGTAGTAGTAGGTCCCGGCGTTAGATGGCGCGGTCAGGCTCACCGACCGGGTCGTCGCCTCGCCGGCACTCAAACTCAAACTGGGCATGTTGTCCGTGTTGCCCACCGAGGTGTCCGAACTGTCGATGGTGGAGTCGGTGGAGCGATAGAAGCGCGGCGGATTGGCGGGCCCGGATGAGCCGTCCCCTATGTTCCGCACCGTGGCCTCCAAGACGAAGGACTGGCCGGTGGTCGGATTGCTTTCGCTCACCGTCGGTTGGTCGACCGCCAGGTCGGGAGCGGTGACAGTCAACGTGACGGCCGCGGAGCAGTTGTTGGTGGTGTCCGCCTCACCGGGCACGGCGTCCAAGCAGGCCCCGTAGTAATAGGTTCCTGCAGTGGTCGGCGCCGTAAGGTGGATCGAGTGGTCGCTGCTGCCGAGCGCAACCAGATAGTTGACACCACCTACGTATGGCCCGACCGCGGTGTCGCTCCTGGTGATGGTCGTGTCGGTCGAGCGGTAGTAGCGCAACGTGCTGGGGCCCGACTCGGCAGTGCCCTTGTTGCGTACCGAAGCACTCAGTATGAATCCGGCTCCGGCGACCGGAGAGCTCCGGCTGAGACCGAGATGGTCGGTGAAGTCGCTGACACCAGGCGACTCGACCACGAGGTCGGGAACGCCGACGGTCACCTCTACCGAGTCAGAGCAGTTGTTCGTGGTGTCGCTCTCGCCGGCTACCGAGTCCGCGCAGGCCCCGTAGTAGTAGGTTCCTACCGTGGTCGGCACAGTCAAGGAGACCCAGTGGTCGCTGCTGCCGAGCGCACCCAGATTGTCAAGCCAAGGGGTGTACCCAACCGCCGTGTCGCTCGTGGTGATGGTCGTGTCGGTGGAGCGGTAGTAGCGCAGGAGGGCGTCGTACGAGCCGGTTGCGCTGTTGCCCTGGTTGCGCACCGTCGTCCCTGCCGTGACGGTCGTACCGACCGGGACGCCACCGGTGATCGTCCTGCCAGAAATGCTCATGGTCGGTGTGTCCACCACAAGATCGGGCGCACGCGCGGCAACCACGGTCACAGCCACCGCGATCGAGCAGTTGTTGGTGGTGTCGGCCTCGCTGGTCACCGCGTCCACGCACGCGCCGTAGTGATAGGTGCCGGGTGTAGTCGGGGCGGTGAGCGAGATCGACTCCGTATCACCCTCCGACACGCTGAGATCCCCCACGGTGTCAGTGCCTACCGACGTATCGGCGGTGGCGATGGTCGAGTCGCTGGACTGGTAGTAGCGCAGGGTGGTCGAGCCGGATGCACTGTTGCCGTGGTTGCGGACGGTGGCGGTCAGCGTGAAGGAAGTTCCCGCGACCGGAGTGTTCTCGCTGACCGCGGGCGGGTCCACCGCGAGGTCGGGAGCGGAGACCGTCACCGTGACGGCCGCGGAGCAGTTGTTGGTGGTGTCGGCCTCGCCTGGCACGGCGTCGACGCATGCCCCGTAGTAGTAGGTGCCGGGTGTGGAGGGTGCGGCGAGGCTTACCGATCCTCCTGCGCTCGCCGATGCGTCGAGAGCCTGTATCGGGTCGGTGCCGACGGCCGTGTCGCCGGTGGTGATCGTCGAGTCGCTGGACCGGTAATAGTGCAGCGTGGTCGAGGCGGACGGCCCGTCGCCCTGGTTGCGCACCGTGGCGCTCACCGTGAATGACGCCCCCACGGCCGGAGTGCTGTCGCTGACCGTGGGCGGGTCCACGACCAGGCCGGGGGCGGGCGCCGCACCGACGGTGACGGTGATCGCGGCGGAGCAGTTGTTGGTGGTGTCGGCCTCGCCTGGCACGGCTTCCACGCATGCGCCGTAGTAGTAGGTGCCGGGTGTGTCCGGAGCGGTGAGGCTCTGCGACCCGCCCGCACTCTGCGATGCGTCGAGGGCGGGGATCGGGTTGTTACCGACGGCCGTGTCGGCGGTGGTGATGGTGGGGTCGTTGGATTGGTAGTAGCGGAGGGTGGTGGCTCCGGATGCGCCGTTGCCCTGGTTGCGCGCCGTGGCGCTCACCGTCTGGGGCGCTCCGGCACGCGGGGTGGCGCTGCTCACCGTCGGCGTGCCTACCACCACGTCGGGGGCGGGGGCGGGGCCTACGGTGACGGTGCTTGAGGGTGAGCAGTTGTTGGTGGTGTCGGCCTCGCCTGGCACGGCGTCGACGCATGCGCCGTAGTAATAGGTCCCGGGCGTGGAGGGTGTGGCCAGCGTTACCGATCCTCCTGCGCTCTGCGATGCGCGGAGACCCGGTAATGCCTCGGTGCCGACGGCCGTGTCGTCGGTGGTGATGGTGGGGTCGTTGGATTGGTAGTAGCGGAGGGTGGTGGCTCCGGATGCGCCGTTGCCCTGGTTGCGGACGGTGGTCTTCACCGTGAGAGGCTCTCCGGCGGGCCTGGTGGTGTTGCTCACGGTGGGCGTGTCGACCGCCAGGTCGGGGGTGGGTGCCGCGGCTACGGTGACGGTGCTTGAGGGTGAGCAGTTGTTGGTGGTGTCGGCTTCGCCGGCGACGGCGTCGACGCACGCGCCGTAGTAGTACGTGCCCGGTGTGGCCGGTGCGGTCAGGCTGAGCGAGCCGCCTGCGCTCCCCGCACCGTCGAGCGCGGGTATCGGGTTGGTGCCGACGGCCGTGTCGTCGGTGGAGATCGCCTGGTCGGCGGACTGGTAGTAGCGGAGGGTGGTGGCTCCGGATGCGCCGTTGCCCTGGTTGCGGACGGTGGCGTCCAGCGTGAAGGCCGCCCCGGCTGCCGGAGTGCTGTCGCTGACCGTGGGTGGGTCCACCACCAGGCCGGGGGCGGGCGCGGCGCCAGCCGTGACGGTGATTGCGGATGAGCAGTTGTTGGCGGTGTCCTTCTCGCCCGACACGGCGTCGACGCACGCGCCGTAGTAGTAGGTGCCCGGTGTGTCCGGAGCGGTGAGGGTCACCGATCGGTCTGCTCTCTCCAATGCGTCGAGAGCGGGTACGGGATCGTCCTTGACGGCCGTGTCGGCCGTGCTGATGGTGGGGTCGGTGGATTGGTAATAGCGGAGGGTGGTGGCTTCGGATGCTTTGGTGCCCTTGTTGCGGACTGCCGCGCCTAGCGTGAACGCTGATCCTGCGGGCGGGCTGGGGTTGCTGACCGTGGGCGGGTCCACCACCGGATCCGGGAGAGACACCGCGGTCACCGTAACGGTGATTGCGGTAGAGCAGTTGTTGGTGGTGTCGGCCTCGCCGGACACCGCGGCCACGCACGCCCCGTAGTAGTAGGTGCCCGGTGTGTCCGGAGCGGTCAGGCTCACCGACCCGCCTGCGCTCTGCGCGGCGTCGAGGGCGGCTACTGCCTCGGCGCCCACCTCCGTGTCGGTGATGGTGATGGTCGGGTTGCTGGACCGGTAGTACCGCAGGACAGTCGAGCCGGCTAAGCCGTCGC
>JAPPGV010000023.1:35051-35455 GCA_028821235.1 bacterium | reverse complement strand
AGGGGGTGGGGAATTTCAGTGATCAACTCCGGGGATTTTCAATGACCATCAACAAGTCCACCCAGCCCCCACCAGCGCAACCGCTGTCAAGAGAAAGCCGCCTCTACCGCCAAAGCGAGGATGGCGATCCTCTCTCCACTTTCTCGTCTCCTGCCAGATCCTGTCCGCTTCTCTGCTAATCCATTGCATCTCGTAAGCTCCCATTTACCAAGCGGCGGGTGTCCGGCAGAAACAGGCCCTCTGGAAGTGGTCGATCGCGCCGCCTAACTCGGCGTCGCCGCTGTGGGCGATTTCCGATCTCTGGACCCGAGATCAGATCGAGCAGACTAACGCGGGCAGCCAGCCGCGGCGGGGGCGCCCCCCCCGCGGGGGGGGGGGGGGGGGGGGGGGGGGGGGGGGGGGGG
>JAPPGV010000023.1:0-35041 GCA_028821235.1 bacterium | reverse complement strand
GGGGATCCCGCCCCCAAAACCGGGGGGGCCGGTGTGGGGGTTTTCCGATATCTGGCCCCCTTCCCAATGAACTCAAGAGCACCCGGGCCGCCGCCCGCGCCGCCCCCCCCCCCCCGGGTAGTTGCCTGTCGGGACTGATCGGCGCCCGGGTCCCGCAGACCACCTCAAGAGAGAGCGACCCTCAACTCCACGAGCATATCGTGTTCGCCAGCCTGACGCCCGGCGAAACAGCTTCCAGGCCTGCTGATGGGCAGAGGGCCCGCTCCTCGAGCCGTGCGGTCCGACGTCCACAACCGGATGCCGCGGCTGCATAAGCTGCGGAACCGCGTAGCTCACCACGAACCTATCCACAACCGCGACTTGGCCAGTGACTGGCAGGCCTTGTCGAGATCGCCGGATGGATTTGCCCGGACACAAGGAAGTGGATCGGAGCCCGCAGCAGAACCATGGAGATACTCACCCAACGCCAAGAGATTCTGTAGTAGTTGAGCCGCTTGGTCGACCCTTCCCTGGTCCCTGCAACCGGCGAGCATCAGGGTGTGCTGGTGTGGCAGTGGCAACTCCGATGTCGGTGCTGTCGTCGGCACCATGAGCGGTTGACGCGGCGTCGCACAGTGGGATTCAACATCGGCGTCGGGTCGGACTACAACCGGACCGACCGATTCGACCACGCCTGCGAGTGGCGGCTAGCTGGATTTGCGAGGGAGGGGTGTGGCGATGCGGCGATGGACCTGAGCCAGCGGCTAGGCGACTAGTAAGGGAATTTGTAGCTCTTGGGGGGTGATGCCGCCGTGGTGGCCTACGTAGGGGCTCGGGAGGTGTTGGGGAAAGATGACTGTTCCGGGTGGGGCTAGGAGGGCGGCGGTGGGGAGTTCGGTGAGGGCGGGGTGTCGGGGGCCTCCGCCCAGCCATCGGCGTAGTTGGTCGGCGCTGACGAACTGGGCGTTGGTCCGGCGGGCGATCCGGTGTACCGGTTCGAGGGGTCCGGAGAACATGAGGACGCGGCCGTCGCCCCACCATGTCATGCCTTCGGTGAGGTTCTCGTCCAGGTAGATCTTGCCTTCGGGAGGGATGTCGCAGTGGCCGTGGTCGGCTGATCCGATGAGGGTGGTGTCGCTCGGGAAGGAACGTCTGAGGTGTTCCCACACCTGGCCTGTTTGGGAGAGGGCCGCGCTGTAGGCCTGCGAGCGTTGGCCGTAGGCGTGGGCGGCTGTGTCCACGGGGGCCGTGTACACGACGGTCAGGGTGCGGTCGCCGTCACCGGAAACCGCGGGCGGCCGGATGTCGAAGGGGGATGTGTATCCGTGGCGTTCGGCGCCGCGGCAGACCATGTTGCTCACCGGGGTGTCGAGGAGGTCGGTGGGTTTGAAGATCACCGTTCTCACACCGGCCGCGCTGAGGCGTTCGGGCAGGTTGGGGGTGGGGTGGAAGTCGGCCGGGTCTAGGTCGATGGGCTGTCCCGTTGCCATGTCCGCCCACTCCAGCATGTTCACGACCGTGCCGAGGGCGGGCATCCACTGGGTGTAGCCGATCACTCCGTGCTGCATGGGCGCCATTGCCGTGCCCACCGCGGACAGCCCGACTGACGTGGTGGTGGGGAACGGCGCACACAGGGCGGCTCGACGATGGCGGCGGAGGGTGGCCGCGGCGGGGTGGGAGAGTTGCAGGTCGCCGAGGCCGTCGATGATGACGAGTAGGTAGTTCCGCGTGTGGGGGATCAGCTCGGCCAGGTCGAGACGGAGGCCTCGGGTCGGGGAACGGCCGGTGAGGCGGATCTCCAGTTCGGCGGCGAGGTTCGCCAGGTTGGCGCCTTCGTAGGAGGGTATGGGGTTATCCATCGTCCTGGCCGGTCTGGTCCTTCGGGTGCTAATCGATATCCCTTGGGTCCGGCTTCGACGGTAGTCCGTCGAGAGCTACGACCGCGACTGTTCCGGTACGGTGAAGCATGAAGCCAACGCAGCAGGGTTTCAGACGGGAGGCATCATGCGGGTGTCTGAGAAGGGTCAGATCACTATTCCCAGGGGGTTGCGGGAGCGATTCGGCCTGAATCACAATGTCGAAGTGGAATTAACCCCCACAGAGCAAGGAATCCTCATCCACAAGCGGACCGCTGCCCCACATCCCGTCGAGCGGGTCTATGCCATCCTCGACCGCGGCAAGGACACCGACGACTACATGGAGGAGATCCGAGGGCGGTGAACACCGCTGTCGACGCCCGTGTCCCAATGGACGTCTCCGGAGACGTAGATAATCGGTGGCGGGTCCTGGTGGTGCTGGTGGTGTTGGCTGTGGTGGCGGCGGCCTGTGCGGGTGGGGAGGATTCCGAGCCGGTGATGCTCAGCTTGGGGTATCCGTTCGCGGCTGATCATCCGGTGCGTGTCCAGGTCCTCGACCCGTGGGCGGAGGACGTCTGGGAAGCATCGGGCAACACCGTGGCGGTGGAGTTCCATCCCGAGCAGGCTCTCAGCGCGGCGGCGGATACCTACGAGAACGTGGCCGCGGGCGGCCAGGACATCGGATGGGCACTGCAGGGGTACTCGCCGGGACGTTTCCCGGCCACCGGCGTGGTTGAGATGCCCTTCGTGTTCGGCAGCGCCGCGGAAGGAACCGCCGCACTGTGGGTCTTGTACGAGGAGTTCGAGGCCTTGCGCGGCGAGTACTCCGGCGTGAAGGTCCTGGGTCTGTGGACTACCGGTCCGGGTGACCTGTGGCTGGCGGACGGTGTCGCGTCGGCTGTGGAGGACCTGGCGGGGCTCACCCTGCGGGCGCCCAGCCCGGTACAGGCCGAGGTGATCAGAGCCCTTGGCGCCATCCCGGTGAACATGGCCGCTCCTGACATGCGGGCCGCTATCGACGCCGGCGAGATCGACGGTGTGCTGACGGTCGACACGGCCCTGGCCACCCACAACCTGACCGAAGTGATCGCGAGCGGCACCGAGTGTGGATGCTAGGTCCTCGCATCGTTCCTGGTGATGAACCTCGACACCTGGAACGGCCTGGCACCGGACCAGCAGGCAGCCATCAACGATGTGTCCGCTCGGACCGTTTCCGATGCCGCAGCCGGGTTCTATGACCGGGCCAGCATCACCGCAGCCGAGCGGAACGCAGAGGCCGGGATCATCAAGATCGTGCTCGGCGATGAGCAACTCGACGAGTGGAAACAGGCCACCCGCAGCGTGGTCGACGACTGGGTCGGCGACAACCCCGGCTTCGACGCCCGGGCCATGTATGAACGGATGCTGGAACTGGCCGCCGGCTAGCACCACGCCCTATCGTCGCTCGGGGTTCACCGGTCCTGTATCAACGCGACATTGACTGTCACGGTTGATCTTCAAACCGGATCCCGGAGGCGGGGGATCTGATCGGGTCAGGAGGTCGGGTTGGCGGCGGATCGGCCGGTGTCCTCCAGGGTCCAGTGGGTTCCGTCGGGTGTGTCCTGGAGGGTGACCCCCAGTGCGGTGAGGCCCGCCCGGATCCGGTCGGCTTCATCCCAGCGTCTGTCCGCTCGCTGGCGGTCCCTCGTCTCGACCAGCAGGTCGACGTGTCCTCCCACGCGCTCTTCCGGGTCTATCAGGCCTTCTACCGCCAATTCGGACAGCTCCAGGATCATGCCTCGCAGGGCCGCTCTCGCGGGTGTTGACCCGGTGGCGGCGAGGGTCTCAGCCTCGAGCAGGGCTCGGGCGATGTCTTCGGCCGAGCCGGAGGCCAGGGCGACGGCGAAGTCGGGCAGAGGCTCGGGGCTCGGGGTGGGTGCCGGGGCGGGGTCGCTCTGGAGGAGATCCAGCACGGTCTCGAGGGGCATGGTCGCGCCGTCGCCGAGGAAGGTGACATCGGCGCCGGTCAGGGTGACTCCTCCGGCGCCGAGCACGTCCAGCGTTCCTCTCCCGAAGTCGATGATGGCGGCGGTGTGCTCGTCCACCCCGATCACGCCCGTCCCGTCCGGGAGCTGGGCGCGCAGGATCTCGAAGCGGCGCCGGCCCATGTAGCAGCGGCTGGTGTCGAACCCCTGCCCCTCGGTGTTGTTCCAGTGGGGCACGACCACCGCCTCCAAGCCGAGGTGGGAGGCCAGGTCCAAGCCCTCCAGCCATTCCAGGTCGGTTCCTACCTTGTATATCTCGTAGACGGGGAGGGTCTTGACCCCGGCGGTCAGGGCCGCGGCGGAGGCCAGCGTCACGGTGGCGCCGCCGGAGAGCAGGTCGCGCAGGGCCGCGGCCAGCCCGGTGTCCCGCCAGACCCCGAGGGCGTAGCCCGGCGAGCCCGGTCCGGCGAACACGTAGCGGGCGTGCCGCACCGCAGCCAGCATCCGTTCCAGGGCGACCGGTCCGGCGCGGGCGGAGCGGTAGGAGGCCACTCCCGCCTCCACTACCAGGCTGGTGCGGAAGAAGCCGGTCAGCCGCTCCGACAGGATGGCGGCGTTCTCCTGGAACCCGTAGGGGGTGTCGAGCACCAGCACCTCCCGGGCGCGGGCCGCCTCGATGCCCAGGCGGTGGGCGGCCACCAGCCGGTTGGAGGTCTCTCCCGATCCCATCAGTATGAGGCGGCCGGCGCTCAACGCATCGCCTCCCCGGCCAGTTCCTCCAGCCAGCCGGCGGTGCGGCGCGGGTACTGGGCGTGGAGGTCGTGATCGGCCACCACCCGGATCAGCCTCCCTCTCGGCAGCCGTCGGACGAACCGGTCGACCGACCTGCGCCTCATTGCCCCCGCCGGCGAGGAGTCGTGGACGGCCACGACCAGCGCCGGGCACTCCACGAACGGAGCCGTTTCGGCCGGGCGGTGCTCCCACATCTCACGCAGCAGCATCAAGTGGTGCTCCCTGGCCAGGTGGGGGCGCAGGGTCCCGTCAGGAGCCGTGGCGAAGTTGGCCATCTGCCCCCTGATGCCGCTCTCGGGCCAGTCCGGGTGACCTTCCCGCAGCCTCCTCTCAAGGACGGCCGGGGTGAGGCCCTCGAACGAGGGGGGTGTCAGTTCGGCCAGAGCCGTCTCCCAGTCGGGGAAAAGGTCGCTCAGGGTGATGAAGCCCCCGTCGATGAACGCCGCCCCGGCCACCTTCCGGGGATGCCGGCGGGCCAACTCCACGACCACGTTGCCGCCCAGGGATTGTCCGGCCGCTACCACCGCCGTCTCCGGGGCGAAGACCGCTTCGATCACCGCCGCCAGGTCGTCGGCCAGGGTCGCGAAGTTGAACGGGCCATCCACCCGGTCGGATCGTCCATGGGAACGCTGATCCACCGCCGCTACGGGATAGCCGTTAGCCGCCAGGTGTCCGGCGACGTCGTCCCACAACCGGGCGTTGGACGAGAGGCCATGGACCAGCAGGAACCCGGTGCGGCGAGAACCGGGCCACACGATGGCGCTGAGTCCTGCACCGTCAGAGGCTGAGATCCGGCGGCGGGCGGGGCGCAGTCCGGCTGATCCCTGCCCCACACCCTGCCCCGGGCGGCGCATCGGGACGGCAACACATCCAAGCACGGCTTCCACCCTACCCCTGGGGCAGATCCATCCGGCCGCGGCAGTAAGCAAGGGGGATCAGGCCTCCGGGAGGGGCCGGGTGCCCCTGGCTAGGATTTCGCCAGCGAGAGCATCGGTCATGTCCGGCAGCAGCATCAGCGAGTCTTACCGTAGGGACGGCTACTACTTCCCGATCCCCGTCCTCTCGGGCGATGAGGCCCGGGAGTGCCGCCGGCGTCTGGAGGCCTTCGAGGCCGAGCACCAGGGGTTGCCCGAGAAATACCGCTTCAAGACCTACCTGGTGTGGACCTGGCTCGATCGGCTGATCCGGCATCCGCGGATCCTGGATGCCGTCGAAGCGGTCATCGGACCCGACATCCTGTGCTGGTCGACCGACTTCTTCATCAAGGAGCCGCACGATCCGGGGTTCGTGTCATGGCACCAGGACTCGACCTACTGGGGCCTGGAACCTCCGGAGGTGGTCACTGCCTGGCTGGGGCTCACCGACAGCACCACCGAGAACGGGTGCGTCCGGGTGGTGGCGGGCAGCCACCGGTGGGGCCAGATCACGCACCACGACACCTTCGGGGAGGACAACCTGCTGTCCCGAGGACAGGAGGTGATGGTGGAAGTCGACGAGAGCCAGGGTGTGGATCTCAGCCTGTCCGCCGGGGAGATCTCGCTCCATCATGTCCTGGCGGTCCACGGGTCCCGGCCGAACGCGTCATCCTATCGTCGCATCGGGATCGCGTTCCGCTACCTGCCCACCCATGTGCGCCAGACCGTGGGGATTCGGGAGTCGGCCATGCTCGTGCGGGGAGTCGACCAATACGGGCACTTCGACCTCGAGCCCCGACCGCAGGCCGACTTCGACGAGGCGGCGCTAGCGGCCCATGCCGATGCCACGGGCCGTTTCGAGAGGTTCGGAGAGACATAGCTCTCGAAACCTCGCCCTGATCAGGAGCCTTCGGTCAGACCTAGGTGGCTTTCCGAGTGTTGTAGCGGTGGTGGCGTCGGGCGTAGTCGGAGGAGATGTGGCCGTCGGCCAGGTCGGCTTCCACGGCCTGGGGGTCGCGGTCCAGGGGGTTGCCGTAGCCGCCTCCGCCGCCCGTGTAGCAGCGGACGACATCTCCAATGCGGAGGGGCATGAGGTTGGTCTTGAGGCGGCGGGTCTCCCTGGGGGTTCCGGGGTTGATTACTACCTCGGGGGGAGCTCCGGCCTTGCCTTCGAAGAGGCCCCAGGCGGGGTTGCCGGAGCGTTCGAACCAGAGGCTCATCTCGGTGTCGGTGGTCATCGTGTACTCGCGGATGATGCCGTTGCCTCCCCGCCACTTGCCGGGCCCGGCCGAGTCCTGGCGGTACCCGTACTCGGTGATCCGGGCGGGGAACTTGGACTCGAACACCTCGATGGGCATGTCGTGGAAGTTGCCCGACAGGGTCCAGATCATCCCGTCCTCCCCGTCGCGGCCCTGCGATGCTCCCCATCCGCCCACGTGCGGTTCGTTGTCGAGGAACAGGTCGTCGGTCCGAGGGTTGATGCCGGTGAACTGGAAGATCATGCCGTCGCCGTAGTGGGCGGCGGGGACCGTCTCGGCCAGGGCGGGCGAGAGGGCGGAGCAGATCAGGTCGATCATCAGGCCCAGGGGGGTGAAGTAGAACTGGCAGGCGGCCGGGGACCGGGCATGGAGGATCGATCCGGGCCGGGTCTTCACCTCCAGGGGCCGGAACGTGCCTCCGTTGACGGGGTGATGGGAGTTGAACAGGTACTTGAACGCCAAGCGGCAGGCGGACAGGGTCTGCACGGCCCCGCAGTTGATGGGGCCCTGGCCGGGTCCGTCGGCCTCGGTGAGGTCGAAGAGCAGGCGCTCGCCCTCCACGTTGATCCTGACCTTGATGCGGACCGGGTCGTCCCCCACCCCGTCGGAGTCCAGGAAGCCCTCGGCGGTGTACTCGCCGTCGGGGATGGCTCGGATGGCTTCGCGGTCGAGCTGCTCGCTCTGGCGGAATATCTCCTCGGCGGCAGCCTCCACGGTGTCCCGCCCGTAGCGGTCGAAGAGGGCTCCCAGGCGGTGCTCGCCGATCGAAGCCACCGCGAACTGGGCGGTCATGTCGCCGATGGCGGAGCGGGGGAAGCGCACGTTGGCCTCGATGATGTCCCAGATGTCCTGCACGGGCTCGCCGTTTCTCACCACCATGGTGGGGGGCAGGCGGACCCCCTCCTGGAAGATCTCGACCGAATCCATCGGCACTCCCGGGTCCTTGGCGCCGATGTCCAGCCAGTGGGCCCGGGAGGCGGCGAAGCCGGCCAGGTCGCCCTGGTAGAAGATGGGGGCGAAGACCGTAACGTCGTGCATGTGGGTGCCGGTCAGGTAGGCGTCGTTCATGATCCAGATGTCGCCCTGGCCCCATACGGACCGCCCGAACATCTCCTCGGTGGCGAGGGTGCAGGCCTCCAGGTTGCCCAGGAACAGCGGCACCCCGGAGGACTGGCCCAGCACCCGGTGCTTGCTGTCGATGAGCGCCACCGCGCAGTCCTTCGACTCGTAGATGACCGGCGTGTAGGCGGAGCGGATCAGCGCCGCGTTCATCTCCTCCGCCGCCATGATGAAGGCGTTCCGGAGGATCTCGATCGTGATCGGGTCGGGTCTCATAGCGGTAGAACTCCGATCATCAGGCAACCGTTCGCTGCCCGGCCTAGTCGGCGAGGTCAGCCGATCGATTGATGTAGGCCACAGTGGACTCTATCTCGTCCTGGATAGCGATCAACTGGGCGCGAAGTTCTGTTGTCGCCTTGGAATACTCCTCAGGGCTGCGGAAATGGGACGTCTTGTTGAGCTCGGCTGCGAGGTCGTTGAAACTCTTGGCAAGAGCTTCGTACCTGCCACGTGCGTCTTGGATCTCGTCCGCGAGGTTCAGCATGGGAGTCACCGTACCCTGAGTGTAGATCGTTAGGAAGCAGCGCGACGGGGTGGTGGCATACCCAGCTGTTGGGCGAGCGGTGTCGCTTGTAACGATCGATAAATCCCTTCCATGCATCCCCAGTTGAAGCCAATTGTGAGATTTGCGCCTTCGAAACTAGGCGATTCGCGCTCATGATCGGCCCGAATCGGTGGGCACTTAGCGGTGAATCTACATAGTGGTCGGGGCAGGCTTCCGTACTGGAGCCTGCGTCACTCGGCGGGTCGTGCTCTCATCCGTCCAGCCACTCGTCTCGCGAGATCCCGGCCTGGCGTAGGATCTGCCGGAGCAGGGGTACGCTCACTTCCTGACCGGAATGGGGGTTCGGGATTGTCAACGGAAATCCTCGCCCCGGCTGCACCATATGAGAGTGCTTCGATCCCCGTATCGGTCCTTCCCAGCCAAAGCTGCGGAGCTTCCTCAGGAGATCGCGGTGGCTAACGGGGGTTAGCCGTCGGCTCATCAGCCGAGGCTGATGCCGCCCATGGCAGGTAGCGGTGGCTGGTTACCGGTTCGCAAGTGAACCTCGGCCCAATCAGCCAGAACATCTTCGAGCTCACGGATGGCCGCCTCAGGAGTCGACCCGCTAGCCCACGCACCCTTGCAGGCCGGAACGGTAGCGAAGTAACCGGCCGGATCGCTCATGGCCTCTACCTCGGCCTGAGCGATTGCAGCCTTAGCCCATCGAGCGATTGCGGTGGTGTCATTTGCGGTTATTGCGACGGCGGTGTCAGTCGCACGGGGGTCGTGCTGCATTGATCGTCTCCAAAACCTGTGCGGTGCCAGCGAGCTGTGGTTGAGCAGCATGCTACAGCGGCGGGGCCTTGATGATCAGGCAGCCGTACTCGTCGATGGTGGCGGAGCCTTCGGGGGGGATGACGGTGGTGGCGGTGGCCTCCTCGACGATGGCGGGGCCGGCGATGGCGCATCCGGGCATCAGGTACTCGCGGTGGAACCGGGCGGTGGGATAGGAACCGGTGGCGAACAGCACCGGGGTGGTCTTGGACGGCGCGTCGGAGGGGTGGCCGGGGCGGTAGTTGGGCTGGAGGAGGGGACGTCCCACGTCGCCGAGGGCGGTGAGCCTCAGGTTGACGGTCTCGAGCGAGGCATCGGGGTTGGAGTGGCCGTAGCGGGCGCGGTAGATGTCCTCGAAGCGCCGGCGCAGGCCGGCGAGATGGCCGTTTGGGGAAGGGGAGGCGCCGTCGGGCAAGGTGACGGTGAGGGTGTGCTCCTGGCCCTGGTAGCGCATGTCGAGGCGCCGTACGAGGGAGATGGCATCGTGGCCCACGCCCTCTCCGAGCAGGCTGGAGACGGCATGCTCGCCGAGGCTGGCGAAGCGGGCCTCCATGTCGGTGGTGTCGAGGTCGGCGAAGTCCCGGAAGAAGGCCTCGCTGAAGTCCTGGCGGACCGCCGACTGCAGCATGCCCCAGGCCGAGAAGCCGCCCGGGTCGGGGGGGACGATCACCTCGGCTATGCCCAGCTCCTGGGCTAGCGCCACGGCGTGCATGGGCCCGGCGCCTCCGAAGGCCACCAGGCTGAACTCCCGGGGTTCGATGCCCCGTTCCACGGTGAGGGTGCGGATGGCCTGGGACATCTTGGCGTTGATCACCTCGATGATGCCGAGTGCGAGCTTCTCCCCGTCCAGTTCCAGCCTGGCCCCTAGATCCTCGAGGGCCTGCCGGGCCGCATCTACGTCGAGGGTGAGGTTGCCGCCCAGGAAGTAGGTGGGGTCGATCCTGCCCAGGTACAGGTTGGCGTCGGTGACGGTGGGCCGGGTCCCTCCCCTTCCGTAGCAGGCGGGGCCGGGATGGGCGCCGGCGCTCTCGGGCCCCACCCGCAGGCCCCCGGCCTGCTGGTAGGCGAGGGATCCGCCTCCGGCCCCGATGGTGTGGATGTCGACCACCGGCATGAGCACGGGCAGGCCCTCCAGCAGGGCGGAGGGGGAGCTGTCGGCATGGCCGGCGGTGATCAGGCTCACGTCGAAGCTGGTGCCACCCAGGTCGATGCAGATCAGGTTGGGCCGGTCCAGGACCTCGGCGAGCGCCACGCCTCCGGCCGCGCCTCCCACCGGGCCGGACAGGAGGGTCTGGAGCGGACGTTCGGAGGCGGAGCGGGCGGAGATGACTCCCCCGTTGGACTGCATCACCCGCAGCGGGGCCTCCATCCCTCGGCCGGTGAGGCGGGTGGAGAGGTCGGCCATGTAGCGGGACACGGAGGGGGCGATGTAGGCGTCCATGACCGCCGACGCGGTCCGCTCGTACTCCCGCCACTCGGCCGCCACCTGGTAGGACAGGGAGACGGACACCTCGGGCAGCAGCTCCGCCAGAATCTCGCCCGCGGCCAGCTCGTGGGAGGGGTCGACGTAGGAGAACAGGAAGGCCACCGCCACGGAGCGGACATTCTCGGAGCGGATGCGCTCGGCCGCCCGGCGGAGGTCTTCATGGTCGAGGGGGATTAGCTCGTTGCCGTCGCTGTCCAGCCGTCCCCCGACGGGGATGATGTCGCGGCGGGGGATAAGGGGGACGGGCTTGCGGTAGCGGATGTTGAACATGTCGAGGCGGTTGCCCCGGGCCACGTGGTAGATGTCGCTGGCGCCTTTGGTGGCCAGGAGGATGACCCGCTCTCCCCTACGTTGCAGGAAGGCGTTGAGGCCCACCGTGGAGCCGTGCACGAAGGACTCGACTCCCGACGGGTCGTCGACCACCAGAGCGAGGGCGTCCATGACCCCTCCGGCCAGGTCATCACTGCGGCTGGGGGCCTTGGCGGTGGTGTACCTGCCGAGGTCCGGGTCGTACGCCACCACGTCGGTGAAGGTGCCGCCGATGTCGGTTGCTACCCGTAGCTTCAAGTCCGCTTCCAGCAGGCGACGCGGTGTTGGGCGCCGATGTCCACCAGCACCTGGGGGGTGTCGGCGCAGACGTCCTCGGCGATCGGGCACCTCCCGTAGAGGGGGCAGCCCGGGGCCCGGTCCAGGGCGGAGGGCTGCTCGCCGACCAGGTAGACGTGGTCGGTCTTGTGGGAGGGGTCGGGACGGGGGGCGGCCCGCAGCAGCGCCTCGGTGTAGGGGTGGCGGGGCGAGGCGAATATCTCGGCGGCGGGGCCCGACTCCACCACCTTGCCCAGGTACATGACGGCCAGGTCGTGGGCGATGTAGCGGACCACCGACAGGTCGTGGGAGATGAACAGGTAGGAGATGTCCATCTCCTCCTGGAGCGACTGGAGCAGGAGGAGGATCTGGGACTGGACCGACATGTCCAGCGATGAGGTGGGCTCGTCGAGCACCACCAGGGCGGGCTCGGTGACCATGGCCCGGGCGATGCCCACCCGCTGGGCCTGGCCTCCGGAGAGCTCGTGGGGGTAGCGGCGGGCGTGCTCGGGGCTGAGGCCCACCCGCTCCAGCATCTCTGCCACCCGCCCGGATGCCTGCTTCATGGTGAGGTCCTCGTGCAGCAGCAGCGGCTCGGCCACGGTACGGCCCACCGTCTGCCAGGGCGAGAGGGAGTCGTAGGGGTCCTGGAAGACGATCTGCATCCGGCCCCGCACGTCCTCCAGCTCGGCGCCTTCCATGGCGGTGATGTCGGCGTCCTCGAGGAGCACCGTCCCCTCGGTGGGCTCCAGGAGGCGGAGGATGAGGCGGGCCAGCGTGGTCTTGCCCGATCCGGACTCGCCCACCACGGCCAGGGTGCGCCCGGGCGCGATGGAGAGGGTGACGTCGTCGACCGCCTTGAGGTCGGCGTGGCGGAAGCCTCTCGTCCTGATCCGGAAGACCTTGGTGAGGTCCCTGATCGCCAGGGTGTCGGCGGCCGCGGTCATCGCGGGACCTCGCCGGCGTTGACGGGATGGTGGCAGAAGGCGATCTGGCCGTCCCGGTCGATGCGGGGCGGCTCCACGTCGAAGCAGCCGGGCCCGGCCCGGAAGCAGCGGGGGGCGAAGGCGCAGGCGGCCAGCTCATCGCCAGGGTTTGGGACCCTCCCCGGGATCTCCCGGGGAGTGCCGCCCGAGTCGAGGGAGGTGGCGATGGACACCAGCCGGTTGGCGTAGGGATGCAGGGCCTCGCGGTAGATCTCGGTGGTGGTGCCCAGGTTCACCACCCGCCCCGCGTACATGACCGCCACCCGGTCGCACACGTCGGCCACCACCCCCAGATCGTGGGTGATCAGCATGCCGGCCGCGTTGCGCTCGGTGATCAGCTCGCCCAGCAGCCGGAGTATCTCGGCCTGGATGGTCACGTCGAGGCCGGTGGTGGGCTCGTCGGCGATGATCAGATCGGGCTCGCCGGCCAGGGCGATGGCGATGCAGACCCGCTGGCACATCCCGCCTGACAGCTCGTGGGGGAACGACCGGTACACCCGCTCGGGGTCGGTGATGCGCACCGAGCGCAACAGGCCGAGGGCCTCGTCCTTCGCCTCCCGCCTGCCCATGTCCCGGAGGCGGCGGAGCGTGGCGGACAGCTGGTTGCCGACCCGGAACACCGGGTTGAGGCTGCCGCGGGGCCGCTGGGGCACGAAGCCGATCCGGTGGCCGCGGGCCTCCTGGCGGGCCTTCGGAGGGATGAAGTCCTGCCCGGCGAACGTGCAGGACGCGAAGTCGACCGTGGCGGCGGCGGGGAGCAGGTCGAGGACGGAGCGGGCGGTCATGGACTTGCCGGCCCCGGTCTCGCCCACCACGCCGAGTATCTCCCCCGGCCTGACCTCCATGTCCACGCCGCGGAGGATGGGCAGACCGCCGATCCCCACCTCGAGGCCCCGGACTTCGAGGAGGGCGCTCATCGTGACTTCCTCCGGGTGGGCTCCACGAGGTCGGCCACCGACTCACCGATCAGGCTCAGGGAGAACACGGTTATGGCGATGGCGATTCCGGGGAAGACCGGGATCCACCAGCTGCCTCCCCTCCTCATCTCGGGTATGCCCTCCGCGATCATCGCCCCCCACTCGGGCTCGGGAAGCGGTACGCCCAGGCCGATGAAGCCGAGGGCGGCGGCGAGCAGGATCGCCCAGCCGCAGCTGACCGCCGCCTGGGTGACCACCGTGCCGACCGTCCCGGGGGCGATGTAACGCACCAGGATCTTGGACCGGGAGTTGCCCACCGCCCGGCCCGCCTCCACATAGGCGTGCTCCCGGAGCGAGCGGACCTCGGCCCGCACCAGGCGGACGAAGGTGGGCACGCCCACGATCCCGATCACGAGGATCAGGTTGCGGACTCCCTGACCCAGGGCGGCCAGCACGCCGATCGCCAGCACGAGGGCCGGGAAGGCCTGGATCACGTCCAGAAAGCGCATGGTCACCGAGTCGCCCCAACCGCCCACGTAACCGACCAGCAACCCGATCGGGTGGCCGATGGCGATGGAGAGGGCAACAGCGGAGACCGCGATCAGCAGGTCGTGGCGGGCGGCGTAGACGACCCGGGCGAAGACGTCGAAACCGAGGCTGGCGGTTCCGAACCAGTGATCCGCCGACGGCGGCACGAACTGGTTGGTCAGGTCGATGGCGAGCGGATCGTTGCGGGCGATGAGCGGCGCGAAGACGGCCACGGCCACCATGAACCCGAACATGGTCAGGCCGATTATGAGCCGCGCGTCGTACCTGCGGGTGGTCATTTCAGCCTCACCCGCGGGTCGATCACCGACTGGACCAGGTCGACGATCAGGAACGCGACCGTGTAGGTGACGGCGGACAGCAGGACGTAGGCCTGGATGGCCGGGTAGTCGGTGTTGACCAGGGAGTTGTAGCCGTACAGGCCCACTCCCGGCCAGGAAAACACCCTCTCCACCAGCACCGCCCCGCCGATCATGTACCCGGCGATCAGTCCGGTCATGGTCACCGCGCCCGGCAGCGCATTGCGGAGAACGTACTTCAGGTAGAGCGGCGCCCCCCGCAGGCCGGCGGCGCGGCCGAAGGCTATGTAGTCGGAGTTGAGTACCGACAGGGTGGCGTTGCGGGTGAGCCGCAGGATGGGGGCGACGGCCGGGAACCCGATCGCCACCATGGGCAGGAGCAGGTGCTTGAGCGCCGTCCGGAACGTCTCCCAGTCGCCGGCCACCAGTGAGTCGACGAGGTACAGGCCGGTGGGGCCGTCGGGGAGCTCCGCGCCGATCGGCAACCGTCCCACCGGTCCCGGTAGCCATTGGAGGACTATGAAGAAGACCAGCAGGAGGATCATGGCCAGCCAGAAGTCGGGGACCGCTACCCCCAGGGTCGAGATGAAACGGCAGAACTTGTCCAGCAGCTTGCCCTTGCGCACCGCCGCCCAAACCCCTAGAGGCAGGGCCACCAGCAGGGCGAACAGCATTCCGGCGGCCACCATCTCGAGGGTCGCCGGCAGCCTGGCGCCCACGTCCTCGGCAACAGAGAACCCCGTGCGGATCGAGTCACCGAGGTCGCCACGTATCAAGCCGCCCTTCCCGGATCCCCCCAGGCAGGTGTCGCCGATCATGTAGACGCAGTACTGCTGGGGTAGGGAGCGGTCCAGTCCCAGACGTGCCCGGATGGCCTCCACCTGGGCCTCGGAAGCGTTGATGCCGGCGTACTGGCGGGCCGGGTCCCCGGGCAGGGCATGGGAGACGATGAAGGCGAGCAGGGTGACCCCGATCAGGATCGGGATGAGGGCTGCCAGCCTCCGGATCACGTAAGAGAGCATCTTCTCCTAGCCCCGTGCCTTCTCCTTTTATTACAGCACCGGTCCCCCAAAAAGGGGAAAGCCGCCGGGCCAGCGTACCGGCCCGGCGGCTTGTCCGTTGTTCCTCGGGTTACTACCGGGTGATCAGGCCGACTTGGTCACGTAGTAGTAACGGTTGATCTGATCGGGTCTCCAGATGAATCCCTGGACGTCCTGGCTGGACGCCACGATGTGATGCGGCTCGGCCAGCCACACCGCGGGGGCGTCGGCCAGCATCAGCGCCTGCACGTCGTGGTAGAGCTGGGCCCTCGCCGGATCGGCCGGGCTCAGGAACTTGGCGGCGATCAGCTTCTCCGTGACCTCCGGGTTCTCGTAGTTGCTCCGCATGGCGAAGGCGTTGGGCTCCCAGAACAGCTCCATGTGGTACTGGGGCTCGTTCACCCACGAACCGGACCCGAAGTAGAACAGGAAGAACTCCATCGGGTTGATCCGTACGTCGCCGTCCTGGGCGAACACGTTGTCGCGGAACTGACCGGAGTCGAGCCTCACGATGTTCACGTCCACCCCGATCTGGGCCAGAGAGGCCTGGACCACGATCGCCAGCTCGGGCGCGAATGCCAGCGTTCCGTCTATGTAGAGGTCCAGAGTCCGGCCGTCGTATGACGAGGCGGCCAGCAGCTCGCGGGCCTTGTCCAGATCCTGGCTGTAGAACGGAGCGTCCGGGTTGTACGAGGGAGTGGTCGAGGGGATCGGCCCACCACCCCGGCTCGCCGCACCGAAGTAGACGCCTTCCAGCACGTCATCGTACGGGTAGGCGTAGGAGATCGCCTGCCGGAAGTTCACGTCGTCGAACGGCTCCTTGGTGGGGTTCATGTACATGACGGCCTGGTTGTTACCGCCGACCGTGGTGACCTTCACGCCCTGGTCGCGGAGGTCGGGGATGGCGGTGACCGGCACTGCCTCGGCGAAGTCGATCTCACCGGCGGTCAGCAGGGCTGCCTGCTGGGCTGCGTCGGGGATCACCCGCAGGATGATCCGCTCCGCCTGGGCCGGGCCGAGGTAGTAGTCGTCATTGCGCTTGAGCACGATCTCGACGCCCGGTTCCAGCTTCTCCAGGTAGAAGGGGCCGGTCCCGACGTCGTTGGTCTTCAGGTACTCGTGTGCCCACGGGTCGTCGTCGGTCGCGTGGGCCATCAACACCTCGGAGTCGTAGACGGTGACTCCGGCGTTGGACAGCACGTGCAACGGGAACGGGGTGGGCTTGTTGAAGTCGAAACGGATGTGGTAGTCGTCGATGACCGTGATGGCGGTCTCGATGTCGGACTCCGAACCGAAGTCGTAGAGGCCGATCACCGCATGGTCGAACCAGCCGCCCCCGTCCAGGTAGGCCGCCCGCAGGAAGCTCCACCGGACGTCCTCGGCGGTCATCTCGTTACCCGTGTGGTGGAACTTCACACCCTGGCGAAGGGTGAAGATCACCGAGGTGCAGTCCTCGTTGAAGTCCCAACTCTCTGCCAGCAGACCCTGGGGTCGGGTGGAGTCGGCCACCAGCACGCCGTCGGCGTTCGGCACCAGATGGAAGGTGGTGAGCTGGTCGTACATGTTGGCGACCATCTCAGAGGCGCGAGCCTCGAAGTTACGCCGCGGGTCGATGGTGGAGACATCACCGCTGATGGCCCGGACGATGGTCATGCCGTCAACCGGAGCGACACCTCTGGGCGGAGCTGCCTCGGGCTCGGGGGCGCAACTGCCCTCGCCGCCGGCCAGCTCGATTCCCGTCAGCTGGGTGGTGGTCGTCACCTCTGCGGCCGTTGTGGTCGTCTCTTCCACCATGGCGGCCGTTGTGGTCGTCTCCTCCGCCATGGCGGCCGTGGTGGCAGTTGTGGCGGCTGCGGTGGTGGGGGCGGCCGCGGGTTCGGGGTCATCCCCTCCGCAGGCGGCCGCTACTAGCGCCATCGCCAGAAGGGCTGCTACCCACACACGAGATCTGATCATGTTTCCATCCTTGCTTTCGCTCGCTTTTCGGTCTCGGCAGGTGGTCGCGTCCGCGGTCGGGTCACCTGCGCTTAGAGCGCCGTTAACCATAGCGAAGGGGCGCGAAAACGGCATATGCTGGGGCGCGATAGGAAGGCAAGATCCGCCGGGCTATGAAAGTGTCGGTGTTGGTACCCCTGCGAGACGGCTCGGCGTAGGACCTTGAGAAGGATTGTGATCCCTTGGGGTGGTCTGCCGGAGACCCGTCTGCATTGAGGTTGACCCGCTCCGGCGGACACAACCGACTGGACGTCTACGGCTCCAAGCCGGCAACCACGAACACGAGCACCCGCTGCACCCAGTTGGCCTCGTAGTTGCGCGCAGGCAGCGCCTCCATGGGCTGTGCGCGACCCGCGGAGTCGACGGCCCTGACCATGAAGTCCAGCGGACCCACTTCATCCGCCTCGTGCGTCAGGCTCCAAGCCCTCCAACTGTACGGCCGCACCTCATCGCCGAGTTCGGTGGGTTGCCAGCTCTGGCCACCGTCAAAGCTGATATCCACGCTGGTCACGTCACGTTGACCCGCCCATGCTAACCCCGAGATGGGTATGTCCCCGAGGAGGATCCGCTGACCATTCGAAGGGGACAGGACCAACGACTTCACTCCCATCTCGCGTACTCGCCGTCCGGCTTGCAAGCCCGCATCCGTCCACTGGGCCCTGTACTTGTGATCGTCGTAGAAATGGCCGAGCGGTGTGGTTCTTGCCTCGATAGACCTGAGCCACTTCACCGAATCCATGCCGTACCAGCCCGGCACTATCAACCGGACCGGGAACCCATGCTCTCGAGGTAGGGGCTCACCGTTCATCTCGTAGACGAGCAGCGTATCGCCGTCAAGAACCTTGGCTCTGGGAATGCTCCTTGTGTAGCAGTCGATCGGGACCGGCTCGTCGGGATCCTCACCGCCGTCATAGCCTCGAAAGACGAACTCCGTGACCTCCGGTGGGATCTCGTCCTCGAACAAGGCCGTGACCGGAACGCCTCGCCAGACTGCCGTCCCCACCATGGTCCTCATATGGTGTTGCTGCCGGTCGGCACCCCTGCCGTAACCTCCATTGCCCGCACACTCCAGGGTCACGGTCAGGGACTTTGACGGCAGGTCTCTGAGGTCGGCGAGCGAGACGGCCGTGTCCTGGACACCGACTCCCGTAAGATGCAGCCGCCACTCATCATCAGAGAGTGCCGGCCGGTTGACAAAGTGGTCCCTGACAAAGAACAGGTGATTCGGAGTGATGAACTCGCCCAGTTGTGACACCCGCGGCTGGCTGAGTTCTGCCCTCACCCGAGAGACCATCAAGCCGTCGCTGGAGCTAGTAGACATCCAGAGAGCCTCCATGCATGGCGATCATGCCATGCCGGATGGTCCACAGGGCTAGCTCTGCGATCCCGTCGGCTGAGATGGAGTCAGCCCGACGCTCCCGGTACTCCTCACGCTCCTCGGCGGTCAACATCGGAGTGGCGAAATCGGTGTCTACGAGGCCGGGACTTATCGCCACGATCCTGAAGGAGTCGTCCTTGAAGTCCCGGGCCACCTGCTTGCACAGCCCCAGCAGACCGGCCTTCGCGACGCTGTAGGCGAACCTATCCGTGGCGCCGAGAGCGCCTGCTCCGGACGCTATGTGGATGATCCCGGCCCACGAACATGCTCCTGACCGGAGCAGGCGAACGAGTCCCTGGGTGATGAGGTAGGCCGATCGTAGGTTGATGTTGATGACCCGATCGAACTCCTCGGGCGTCACGTCCGCAACCGTGCCCCGACTTGGCACTCCCACGGCATCGACAACCGCTACGCGACCACCGTTCGCGTGGCGGAGGGCGTCCGAGAGCCCCTTCTCCACTTCAACCGGATCGCATGCGTCCAGTTCACGGACCTCGAACTCGTCATCGATCCGTGGGAACTTGTCGTAGCCGATGACCCGGAAGCCTTGATTCCGGGCCAGTCGGGTAACCGCCCTGCCCATACCGCCTGCTGCGCCGAATACGACGATGAGGTCGGGGGTGATAACCATCTCAACTCCTCGAGGCCGGAGTCCGCGTTCAGATGAGGGAGCCCGCTCCGGCGCGATTGCGAAGCACGTTCAGGAGTTCTACGTCCACCGAGTCGCCGTGAAAGCGTCCGGACAGGTACTCGTCGATGGCCCACACTTCCAAGGCAGCAACCACCGCATCGTCGGCAGACGTCTCCGACGGATATCCGATCCGGTCCAGCAGCACCGCGATCTCACCCAACACGTCTCCCTCGAGTGGAATCGCGCCCGGCCCATCACTCTGAACCAGGTGAACCGCTCGGATATCGGAGAGGCGTATCAATTCGATCACCGGATCGTGGTGGTCATCGACCCTGAGGTTCGTGTACTCGTCGCTGGCGCCTTCTTCGTAGGCGCCCGCTTCGGTAACGATCAGGATCGCAGAACTCTGGCGCCCTCTCCTGTCGCCACCGGCGCGATCGCCGGCTAGCAGCGCCGCGAGCATCCGGCGCTCGAGTTCGTCCGACTCGTCAGTTGCCAGCCAAGCCCTTTCCATCGCGGCGACCACACCCGGGCCGGAAAGGAAGTTCCCTTGGATGGCATAGTTTTCACCCACCACATGGCCGGCCCAACCGTTGCAGTCCTCTCCGGTATGGCTGCTGGCCCGCCCCATCGCGTCCACAACCCCGAGCTGCCGGTACTGTCGATGTTCGTCGTCTTGCACCAGACTTCTCACGACTTCCTCTGCTGAGACCCCGGAGCTAAGTAGGGCGAGCCCGCGTTCCCGGTATGTGAGATTGCATTTGGCCTGGGTTGCGATCGCACCCACGTTCACTTTGGCGGCAGGTACGGCTCGTCCGACTGCTAGACATCTCGAGGCCACCGCAGACCCCCACCATGCACCGTCTGCGCTGCGAGCCACTATCGAAAACGTCACCGCTTCGACGGTAGCACGGCTGGACGTTGCCAGCTTTGCCGAGACCAAGATACTTGCTCAAGTATCACGGCTAGGAGCGTGCTCCAAAAAAGAGACGGGGATTGGTTGGCACGCGGTGCTTTGAACTGGGGTTTTGTCCCGGCAATCGGACCAACTGGACGTTTTTCAGTACCCTCCTACGTTCCGGGTCTCTCATCTCTGTCTCCCGTCAACTCTTCAGCCAGGAAGGAAAGCGGAACAGAGCCGTAGGACAGCAATCGATCATGGAAAGTCCTCAACGTGACGCCGCTACCGCACCGTGCTCGCAGATCATGTATGGCGGTCCTGCCCATGAGGTAGGACGAAGGGTACGTAGGATTATTATGCCTGATGTATCTGGTGATCTCGCCTTCAGCCATATGCCAGTCAAGAGCGACCTCTTCTTCCAAGAGCCTGGTCGCTTCAGCCAGACTCATATTCCTCGTATGGAGGCCAGTATCGATGACCACGCGAACGGAACGCCAGAGGGCATTACGCAGCTTGAAAATCTTGACCGCCGGGTCATCGAACAGGCCGGTCTCGTCCAACAGGTCCTCTGTGTAGAGGCCCCAACCCTCGGAAAAGAGTGGAGACACGAAGTACGTACGAATCGGCGACGCCTTCGTCGCCAACTTGTGATGGACTCGCTGGAGATGGTGTCCGGGATAAGTCTCGTGGCCGGCGATCGATTCGCAGAACGCAAAGCAGTTATCGCGCATGTGCTGGGACCGGCGTTGGGAAGGCGCGTCCGGATCGATGGGCGTGATCAGCCATTCGCTGACCAGACCGGGTTCGAAGCTAGGGCTTGGTGACATGACAGCGATCGGCAAGCCGACCCGCAGGTATTCCGGCAGCCATCGGACGTGGCACACCTCGTCGTCGGGTATCGAGATCAGATCCTTCTCCACGCAGTGCTCACGAGCTCGCTCCATCTCGTTTGCATAGGCATCAGCAAACCCCTCCGGGCGGGGATGGCGCTCCTTGACCCGGCTCACCTGTTCGGTCCAGTGAAGATCCGGGTCCAAGGCTCTTGCGTAATCCTCCAATCGAGCACGATCCCGCCCCACTTGGTCCTTCCCCCACTCGAAAAGCTCGGAGTGGTCGAGCGGAACACCGTGATAGGTGCGAAGAAGGAAGTCGAAGTACGCCGCGCCGGCCCGAAAGCTCCCGCCGGCTGTGCCGCGTATCTCATTCAATGATTCGGAGAACTCCGCCACCGCAGCCGCCGCTCTCTGCCCGGCAGCCGATAGTCGAGACGTGATCCGACCTTCCAATTGATCAGCGAACATCGGGACAGACGTCCCGAAGAACGTCTGGAGGCCGTCGGCCGCCCTGATGGTCATATCGACGTATGGCACTGGAAGGTCCGACGGAACGATGAGACGTCGTACTGATGCCAGATAGCCCGGGACCGCTTCGAGCCTGGAGAGAAGGGACTCGGCCCGCTCTTGGACGGCTGCGAACGGGCGCTGCATGAGCACGGAGGCCCCGGTGCCGAGTCGTTCCAGATGCCAGAACGGCGCTCGCTCCCAGAATCGTGTCTCTACCAGTTGGCGTGCCTTCACGCTGGCATCGACCATGGCGACGGACGCGTCCAATCGGCTCGAGAAGGGCAAGGGGGAAAGGTCGATGCCTTCCAGACGAGCTATCGATCCATGGAGATCCCGCAGATAGTCATCGGCGACCTCGGGTCCGAAGGTGCCGAGGTCCGAGTCCCACGTGTGTACGCCCACCTGCGTAGCCGCCACTGGATCGGCTCGGAGCACCGTCTCGAGATAATCGGCGATAACTCGATCTAGCGTTTCCGTCAACAAGACCTCACAGTCGGGAACCGCGATCCGCGGCCGGATTTTCGGGCCTAGAGGCCGAGAATCCGTGCGGCGTTCTCTCCCAGGGCCCGATTGAGTATCTCGTCCGAGTCGAATGGCAACGCTCGAAACTGCTCGACGCTCTGCCCGAAGGGCCTCACCGGGTAGCTGCTACCGAACAGCAGGTTGTAGCTCATGAAGTAGTTCGCCGACCTCACGTACTCGTGAGCGCCGGGAGTGTTGGGCATGTTGAGGTAGAAGTCCGGTATCAGGTGGACGTTGTTGGTTTGGAAGACCACGCTGCAGGCCAATGTCGTCCAGGGCCAATTGGCATGTGGGACCACGATTGTCAGGTCTCGGAAAGCGAGCGCCACACGCTGGACGTGGATGGGGTGGCAGTACGACATGTCCGGACCCAGGAAGATGCTGCTGGTGAGGGACACGATAAGGCCGAGATCACTGCACAACTGGTACAGCGGCATCAATTGCGGGTCATCGTTATGCAGTGGCGGATCAGAGAACCCGTTGTCAAAAGAAATACCCCGGAGTCCTAGACTGTGGCACTTCTCTATTTCTTCCAGAGCTTCCTCGCCACGGGAGCCATCCACACCCCCGAAGCCGACGAACCGCCCGGGATACTCCTCGACTATCGCGGCGACGGTGTCGCTGCTGACGGTGCCAAAGGGTGCCGGCGACTGCCGGCCGTGGACGACGCCTACGTCGATTCCCGCCTCATCCATTTCTGCAATGAGATGGGTCATGGACAGCTCAGTGCGCGACTTGTATTCCGGCAAGTCGAGCGAGAGGCCGTGCTGCGTGACAGGATCCGGGTTGGGGTCTCGAGGGCTGAAGATGTGCAGATCCTTGAAGCCCCTGTAGGGGGGTCGTATCCTAAAGTCGACAATCATTAGAGATCCTTCCTGTGCCGGCAAGGCCGTTCGAATCTAGCTACTGCAGCCCTAACCGTTGTTTGGTGTGAGTTTACCATGATGCTCGGTGCTGAGGCCCTGCGTGCAGTCCATTTCTGACCACTGAAGATCCCTGACGAAAGAGGGTTGTCGTCTGTTGTGACGGTTGCCGGACAAGGAACCCTCAACGCTTCCAAGACGGCGCCCAGTGCTCGGTGCCTTCTCCCTTGAGGACACGGCCGAACGCCATGACCAGAACCGGATCACGCAGTACCTTCGGATCATCGAGAGGTGATCCTTCGGTGAGAACGAGGTCGGCAGCGGCACCGGGCCCCGGCAGGCTTTGCGACCCGAGACCATTGAGTTCGCGGCCGCCGATCGTGGCGGCGTGCAGCACGGTCAGCCTGTCGACGCCCACCTCCTCCAGGAGTTCCATCTCCCGGTGCAGGCGGGGCCCGATCGGGTTCAGGTCCGCGCCGACGGCGATCCGCACGCCGGCCTCCAGGCAAGCCCGGAGGCCCTCCCGGTGCTTCCGGATAGAGGCCGCGGCCCGGTTCGCAGCGTGCGACGGCCACCCGTCTTCGGCTATGAAGGAGGAGTCGTGAGTCACCCCGATCGTTGGCACGAGCCACGTTGACGATTCCGCCATCGCAGCAGCTGCCCGCTCGTCCAACGCATAGCCGTGTTCAACCGAACGCCCTCCCAACCTGGAGAATCGCACTGCTTGATCACTCCCACCGCAATGAGCGGCCACGGGAATGCCGCGCTGGTTCGCCGTCGCCAGCAACGCCTCCAGTTCCTCGTCAGAGAACTGGCCCCCGTCCACGGTCTCGTGCTCGCTGTAGAGACCCCCGGTAAGCGAAGCCTTGATCCAATGCGCACCACGAGAGACCTGCCGGCGGACAGCCCGTGCCACCTCAGCCGGGCCATCCACGGTCAAGGATCCCCTCATACGAACGTACTCACGGGGATATGCCACCCCATGGCCACCGGTGGTCTTGAGGGAGCAGCCGGCGCCGCGGAGCCGGAGGCCGGGAGGAACACCCGCCTCGTAGGCGCGGCTCAGTGCCAGATCGATGTCGTCGCACTCGCCGACCGCTCGCACACCCGTGATGCCCATCCGGGCCGCTTGCGCGAGGTTCACGCCCGCCCGGATGGTGCGGGCGGCGGGTGCCTCGAAATACCCTTGAGCATCCGGGTCGTACATCAAGCCGCCGACGTGGGTGTGGCAGTCCCACAGGCCGTACATCCCCGTCAACCCGGATGCGTCGATTGTCAGGTCTGCTGCTTCACCTGAGGGCTCCGCTATAGCGCCACCGCGGACGAGGATGTCCCTCGTGCTGTACTCGCCCGAAGACGTGTCCAGCCAGCTAACCCCCCGAATGTTTACCGACGATGTCTCCATTTCTCCACCACCCTCCTTTCCTCGCCTAGCCGGCTACATCCTTGAATCAGCCGCCGGGCCTCGAAGGAACCGACAAGGGGCGGATCCGGAGGATGACACGCTCGCTCTCGATGATGCTGCTGTCGTACAGCCGGCCGAAGTACTTGAGGGCGAGCTCATCGATGTGTTGCCTGGCCCGGCTTCCCCCGATCGTCTCCACCACCGTTCCCCTGACCTCGACATACTCGTACGGATCGTCCCGCTTCCAGATCGCCACCGTCACCCGCGGGTCTCTCTGTATGTTCTTGAACTTCTGACGGTGTGTCTCCGTATTGATGAGCAGCACCTCATCATCACAGTCGACCCACATGACCTGAGTGGCCGGATGGCCTCCCGGCAGCATGGTCGTGAGGACCGCGAAATTCGGGCCCTCTGCGAACTCCTTCACCTTCTCGCTAAGCATCGGGGTCGTCTCCCGCTCGGGGAGTCCCGCCCCGCTGAGCCGGCCCAACCGCGGACTCCATGCTCACACCGCCTTTGCGGATCTGCTGTCGAAGGCGTCGCGCAGGCCGTCACCGACGAAGTTGAAGGCCATCACCGTGAGGAAGATCGCCAGACCCGGGAAGACCGTCAACCACCATGAGATCTGCAGGTATTGCCTCCCGTCGGCGAGCATCCCGCCCCAACTCGGAGTCGGCGGCTGTGCTCCCAGGCCCAGGTAGCTCAGGGCCGTCTCGAGCAGGATGACGAAGGAGATCGAGAGCGTGGCGATCACGATCAGCCCGTCGGAGATGTTGGGGATGATGTGGCGCACGAATATCCGGACATCGGACGCGCCAGAAGCCAGAGCGGCCTTCACATAGTCCCTATGTTTGAGCGATAAGACCTGGCCTCTCACATACCGGGCGGTGGTCCGCCAGTAGCTCAGGGCAATGAACAGCACCGTATGTCCCGTGCTGGCGCCGAACAGGGCCACGAGCATGATCAGGAGGAACAGCGGAGGCATCGCCATCAGCAGGTCGACAATCCGCATCAAAGGACCATCGAGCAAGCGGTAGTAGGCCGCGAGGATGCCGACCGTGGTACCTATGAGGATGATCAGTGCCACCGTGGCGAAGGCGACAAGGAGCGACACCCGGGCGCCGTAAATCATCCGGCTGAAGCTGTCTCGGCCGAAGGCGTCGGTCCCCAACAAGAACTCTCTGCTCGGGGGCTCCAAGCGCCTCGGCAGGTCCTGGACCACAGGATCGTACGGAGCTGCCAGCGGCGCAAGTATCGCAACGATGATGAGAATGGTGAGAAAGGCCATCGCCACGACCGCCGGCCGGTTCCGGCTGTACCGCCAGGCGATTCGCTTGAACCGGCTCCGGGAGCGTACCTGGCCGTGAGTGGAAGTCGCTGGACTCGCTGAGCGCTCGCTAGACATAACGAATCCTCGGATCGATGTAGGTGTAAATGATGTCGACGATCAGGCTGAAGATCATTACGAACGCGGCCGTGAAGATGGTCAGGCCCAGGATGACGGGATAGTCCTGGCGGATCACAGCCTCCCACGCCAGTTGGCCCAACCCCGGCCAGACGAAGATCGTCTCCACCACGATCACGCCCGAGAGCACCCGCGCCATGGACAGACCGATGACGGTGACCAGGGGGAGAATGGCTATGCGGAGAGCGTGATGGATCGTGATCCGGGCCGGAGTCAAGCCCTTGGCCGCGGCGGTCAGGATGTAGTCCTCCGCCAGGGAATCCAGCATGGACGATCGCACAACCCGGGCATACCAGGGCACTGCGGAGAGCCCTAGGACGGCCACCGGCATGACAAGGTTGAGGGGGGCCGCGAAGAGGCCTTCGCTTCCGGTTCCGAAAGCGGGTAGCCATCCCAGGTGTACGGAGAACGTCAGCATCAGCAACAGGGCGAACCAGAAGTCAGGCATCGACAGACCGAACAGGGTTGCGGTCGTTATCGAATGATCGAGTCTCGAGTTTCGTCTGAGTGCGGAGATCACGCCGGCCGGGAGGGCGATCACTACCGAAACGGTCAGCGCGAGCAGCTGCAACTGCAGGGTGGGCCACAGCCGGGCGAGAATCACCTCCGTGACGGTGACCCCGTATGTGAACGTCTGCCCGAAGTCACCACGTATCGCGGCCCCCAGCCAGGTGAGGTACTGCCTGACGGGAGGTTCGTTGAGCCCGAGTTGCTCGCGCACTGCTTCGGCCTGCTCTTCGGTGTAGTGGTCGGTGAGATAGAAGCTCTCGGGACTGCCGGGCGCCAAGTGCATCATCGTGAAGATGAAAACGCTCAACAGGATGAGCAACGGGATGATCTGCGCTATGCGATTGACGATGAAGCGGGTCATCGGTGGACCCCGCTCGCCTGCAGTTCCGGGAAGTGGCAGGCGCTCGGGTGCCCGACCCCAAGGGTGTCCACCAGTTCCGGAGAAACCTCTTCACAGGTCGGCTCCGCCTTCCAGCAGCGCGTACGGAACCGGCATCCCGAGGGCGGGTCGGCGGGGTCGGGTATCTCCCCGGTGAGGATGATCCGCTCATCGAGGTCGTCGGCCCTGGTCGGGTCCGCACTCGGTATCGCGCTCAGCAGGGCCTGGGTGTAGGGGTGGGTCGGCTGGCTGAACACCTGGTCCACGGTGCCGTACTCGACGATCTTGCCCAGGTACATCACCGCGATCCAATCGGACACATGATGCACGACCGCGAGATCGTGGGCGATGAACAGATAGGCCAGCCCCATAGCCTCCTGGAGGTCCCGGAGCAGGTTCGTAACCTGTGCCTGGACCGAGACATCCAGAGCGCTGACGGGCTCATCAAGGACTAGGAGCCTTGGCTCGAGGGCCAGTGCCCGGGCAATGCTGATGCGCTGTCTCTGCCCACCGGAGAACTCGTGGGGGAACCTGGCCGCGTCGGCGGCATTCATCCCCACTTTCTCCAGCAGCTCATGTACCTTTCTCTCACCCTGCCCTCTACGACCGTAGGAGCCATACACCCGCAGAGGCTCCGCAATGATCTCCTTCACCGTCATCCTGGGGTCGAGGGACGAGTACGGATCCTGGAAGACGATCTGCATGTTCCGGCGGATGGGCCGCATGCTGCGCCGAGACAGATCGGACAACTCCTGGCCGTCAAACACGACGCTGCCGGACGTGACGTCCAGTAGCCGGGTTACGCACAGCGCCGTGGTGGACTTACCGCTACCGGACTCGCCGACCAGCCCGAGCGTCTGCCCGGGATAGATCGAGAAGCTCACATCGGTGACCGCCTGGATCATCGCCTCCGGGCGTCCGAAAAGGCCCTTACGCACGGGAAACGTCTTCGTCAGGTCCCTTACAGTCAGCAACGGGGAACCCGAGCGCGGACCGGCCTCCCCGTTGACTGCTTCAGCGCGATACGAGCGACGTTCCATCGGCACGTACTTCCTAGTGGTCTGTCTGCGGAATGGCGGTGTGGTATGGAGTCGGCAGCGGTGTTCCTCGCAAGGCCCGCTGACGAAGGCGTACCCGCAGCGGTACGTTGAGGAAGCGGAACGCAGCGACGGGACACCGATGACCGCCAGAACACACCAAGCTGTTTCGCAGCCAGACCACTTAAAGCTCCTCGAAGAAATGGCACGCCGAGAACTGGTCCTCGCCGCACTGTCTCAGGGACGGCCGTGATTCCCGGCAAGGATCACGGTCCCCGGAGAGCCCGCACCGCGGTTCAAAGGGACAGCCGGCCAGTGCTTGGAACATCTGAGGCGGAGACCCGGGGATGGTCGGCAATCGTGACATCTCCTGGTCGATCTGCGGCAGGCTCGACAGCAGTCCCCTGGTGTATGGATGGCGCGGCGATAGCAGCACCTGCTCCACCGGGCCCTCCTCCATCACCCGTCCTCCATACATCACGATCACACGGTCGGCCATCTCCGCTATCACGCCTATGTCGTGCGAGATCAGGATGAGGGCAGCACCCGTTTCCGCGGTCACGTTTCTCAGCAATTCCAGCACTTGTGACTGGATCGTGACATCGAGAGCAGTGGTGGGCTCGTCCGCGATCAAGAGCTTCGGCCTGTTCGCTATGGCCATGGCGATCATGGCTCTCTGCTTCATCCCGCCCGAGTACTCGTGGGGGTACTGCTCGTACCTGACCCGAGGGTTGGGGATGCCGACAGACTCGAACAGGCCTTCCACGTGTTGCCGTACACGGTCAGATCCCATCTTCCCGTGAGCCAGGCTCACTTCGGCCACCTGGCGACCGACTCTCAACACTGGATGCCATGACGAAGAGGGATCCTGGAAGATCAGGGTGATGTCCTTGCCGCGAATCTCCCTCATCTGCTTGGCCGTGAGGGCAAAGAGATCTCGGCCCTCGAACAGCACCTCGCCAGTGACGCTCGCTCCTGACGTGTAGACGTTGAGCAAGCGGAGAACCGCCAGGACCGAAACGCTCTTGCCCGACCCGGACTCTCCGACGATCCCGACTATCTCGCCTGGACGGACGTCGTAGGAGATACGGTCCACCGCCCGAAGGACGCCGCCTTCGAGTTCGAAGTCGACCGCCAGATCCCTCACCGACAGCAGGGCGTGCTCGGACGGAGAGGGGCTTGCCGCGTGCTCCTTCATGTGTCGGAACGCACCTTCTCAGGTTGCCCCGATCTTAACGAGTTCGGCTAGACCTCTACTCGTTTACCTTCCACTGACGGACATCCCAGTACATCCGGTTGTTGGACGGGAAGACGTCGGTGAGCAGATCCGAGTTGTACAGGACGGTGCCGGGTGGGCTGAACACCGGCACGAACGGCGTATCCGCCGCCAGGTTCTCCTGGATAATCGAGTAGTGCGCCTTCCGTTCATCGATGTCAGTCGTGAGTAGGGCAGCCGTCAAGGCCTCGTCCACAGCGCTATTGGAGTAATTCATATGGTTCTCGGGTTCGCCCGTGCCATACGTCTGTCCAATGATCGCCGGATCCGGGAAGCCGGAATGGAGAGACATCACGGCGACATTGAACTCGCCGTTCCGCACGGCTTCGATGAACTGCGGCCACTTGGCCGTTTCGATGGTGACATCGATGCCGAGCTTGGCGAGTTCTGCCTGCGCATAGATCGCCAGCCCTTCACGATTGCTGTTCCCATCGTTGTAGAAGAAGGTCAGCTCAATACCTTCCCCGCCGGGGTAGCCCGCTTGGGCAAGCAATGCCGCCGCAGCATCGGGATCGTAAGGCGGCATCTCAACGGCCGCGTCGAATGCCCAGGAGTTGCTGATCAGGAAGCTGTTCCGTACGGTCGCATACTGGCCCAAGAAGTTCGTGACAAAGGATTCCTTGTCGATGGCCATCGCAATGGCCCGCCGAACGTCCGGATTGGCTAGAGCCTCATGGCTCTCAACATTGAACACGAGACCGTCGAGCTGTGCCTTGTCATAGGTAGCGACGTCGATGTGTGGCAAGGCGACCATGCGATCTATGTCGCCAGGTGGAGTCCGGTCCATGGCATGAGCCTGTTGCGTTTCCATCGCCACCAGCATGGTGTTGACATCCTGGATCCCCCCGTGGTGCACAGTTTCGATACAGCCACGATTCGGTTGCCAGTAGCCATCGAACGCCTTGAAGGTCGTTTTCTCCTCCGTCCACTGGACGAACTCATAGGGACCACTGCCTATCGGATGCAGCGAGAACGGGTGATCCGCCCCGATGGGACCTTCCCCTTCCAGCAAGTGCTTCGGGAGGACCTTCAGTACCTCTCTGACGGAGATCGCCATGAACGAGGCGTCAGGCTTCGCCAGCGTGATCGAAATCGTGTAGTCGTCATGGACCTCAACACCCGCGACCTTGTCGGCTGAGCCGTCCGTGAATGCGTCGGATCCGACGATATTGGCGAGCCTCGGCCGCCATTGGCCCAGGAATCCAGGCGCCAGGATGCTCTCGATCGTGAACTCCACGTCCGCGGCGGTCACCGGCGCGCCGTCGTGGAATACGACCCCTTCCTGAAGGTGGAAGGTGTATGTCAAGTTATCGTCCGAGATGTCCCACGAACGAGCCAACTCCGGAACGATTTCGGCGGTATCCGGATCCACATCGATCAGGAGATCGAAGATCAGATCGGTCCTCCAGTATCCGGTGGTGTCGATGGCGAGAAGAGGGTTGACCGTATTCCGGACGTTGGTCTGGTTGATGATGGTGACCTCGGATCCGGGTTGGAGGCACGACTCGGCGGCGACCGCTGGCGCTGCCGTCGTGGCTACAGCTTGGGTAGTTTCCGTGGCCCCATCGGTGGCTGGAGCCGCAGTTGTCGGAGCCGCAGTTGTCGGAGCCGCAGTCGTTGGAGCCGCAGTCGTTGGAGCCGCAGTATCCTCCTCGGCGCCGCCACAAGCCGCGGCGACGAGCGCGAGAACTCCAAACCAGATTGCGAGCCGCCTCCGATATGAGTAGCTACGATTTGCGTGTTCTCGAGTCCGCATCGGGTCGACCCTCCTCCAGGGTAAGTCTCCACAGGCCCGCCCGGGTTCGGAGGAGCTGAGGAGCCTCCACTTTTGGCCCAAACTCGCATGGGCGAATAGCTCAATTTAACCCAGAGACCTTCGGATACGTCGGGAAAACCGAGGAATATCTTGGCCCGCAGTCTTGTGTTCACACCGAGTGTGCGACCTGCCGCGTCTCCCAGTTGTACCTCTGCAGCATGGCCCCACTGTGCCGAGCTTATGGCAGCCACCAATTCAGCGTGACGGACTGTGTGTGCTGGGATCAACGCCACAGCAGGGTCGTTTTTTGGGCAGCCTCAAGAGGAACTCGCCGACCTATCCGACTGACGCAACCCGCACCAAGCCCACCATCGACTCAATGGGTGGATCTGAGCCTGGGATAACCCACTTGCCCGCTCGATTCCAACGATCGGACATCAGCTACCAGGCGAACCGGATAACAACCACTAGCATCACACAGCCGCGTACTTCCCTTTCGGTACAATCCCGCGCTCAGAAGGGCCTTCCTCAGGCCCGGTACCCGCAATCTCGACAGGTGGACATTCATGACGGTTGTGGACGCGGTCTGCCCACTGATGACCGACCCCGAGTCGTGGGGCCTCTACATCGAGGGCGGGGTCGACATAGGGGCGCCGACCGTGGCCAACTGGGAGACCCCTTCGGAGACGCTGCGGCTACTCGAGCAGTGGGCCCGCTGGATGGAGCGGGACGACCGGCTGGTGGGGGTCACCGAACCCTCCCACTTCGACCGGTTCCCCGATCCCGGCAAGCTGGGAGTGATCATCCACTTCCAGAACGGCGTCCCCCTCGGCGAGGACCTCTCCAACTACGAGGCCTTCCACCGCCTGGGGCTCCGCATGGTCCAGCTCTGCTACAACTTCGCCAACCCGCTGGGCGACGGATGCCTGAGCCGCGAGGACGGCCCGCTCACGGCGTTCGGGCGGGAGGCGATACGGGAGATGAACCGGCTCGGGATCGTGGTGGACCTCTCCCACACCGGGCGGCGCACCACCATGGACGCCATGCGCGCCACCTCGGCGCCGCCGGTGTTCTCCCACTCCAACCCGGCCGCGATAAACCCCCATCGCCGCAACATCGACGACGAGCAGATCAGGGCGGTAGCGGACCTCGGCGGCCTGGTCGGGGTGGTCACCTTCCCGGCCTTCGTGAAACCCGGCGGGAAGGGCGCCACGGTATCGGACCTGGTGGACCACATCGACTACCTGGTGGACATGATCGGACCCGATCAGGTGGGGCTGGGGCTGGACTTCTGCGAGTCGGGTATGGAGATGGTCGAGCGCATGATCGCGTCCGGAGCGTGGACCGTCGAGGATTACCCGATGGGCGCCGACCCCCGCCTCATCGATCTTGACTCGCCCACCAAGATTCCCGGCATCCGCGAGGAGATGGCCCGGCGGGGCTACCCGTCCGGCGCCATCGCCGGCATCATGGGCCACAACTGGATAGACCTTTTCAAGAGGGTGTGGTCCGCCTAGCGGTAGCTTCGACCCGAGCTATTTTTCGCGTTCTCGCAGAACAGCCTTGAAACTGTCCTAGCTTCGAGATACGTTGCCCAACGCCAAGCACCAAGTGCCGGCCGATGATGTGAGACCGATCGGAACGGCCGGCCCAGGGAACATACAAGGCTCAGTGGAGCGACCGCCGATTCCCGGCACCCGGCCGGGCATGGCCGATCCACACGCCCAATCGGACAGGTGGCGGCGGGGGTGGGCCCGGTGCGGAGCACCGGATTTTCGCGACTTGGGCCGTCTGCGGTTCTTGAGGCAGAGGGCGTCACATATGACGTCCTGGACCTCAGGTTCGCTGCCGATGCTCGATCTATGGTGTTCTTGAGGCAGAGGGCGCTCACATATGACGTCCTGAACCTCAGGTTCGCCTGGCAGCCAGGCGTATCCTGCCGAGAGGGGTTAGGCCAGGCCGATCCGTCCGATCAGCTCCGCCGCCCTCGCCCGGGCTTCCGCTATGACCTCGTCCTGGTCCACCCGGGTGCAGCGGCCGTCCTCCACGATGACCTCGCCGCCCACGATGCTCGTGGTCACGTCGCTGCCCCGGGCGGCATAGACCAGGGCGGAGCGGGGGTCGTGGGCCGGGGTGAGGTGGGGTCGGGTGGCGTCCAGCACGATCACATCGCCGAGCGCCCCGGGAATCAGCCGCCCCGCATCGATGCCCAAAGCCGTTGCCCCGCCTACGGTGGCGATGCGCAGTGCCTCGGCGGCTGACGAGGCGGTGGGTTCGAGCTCCGCCAGCCGGTGCATGAGCACCAGCATCTTCATGTTCTCGAAGAGGTCCTGGCGATGGCCGCAGGTGGAGCCGTCGGTGCCCATCCCCACGGTGGCGCCGGCGTCGAGGAGTTGGCGCATGGGCATCACCCCGTAGGGAACGTACTGGTTGGACATCGGGCAGTGCACCACCGCGGTACCGGTCGAGCCGATGGCCTCGATCTCACCGTCATCGAGCCAGGTGGCGTGGGCCAGCACGGCATCCGGGCCAAGCAGACCCTGGCTGTGGAGCCAGATGGCCGGACGGACCCCGTATGCCTCCCGGTAGACATCGGGGTCGCTCCTGGGAGCGCTGAGATGGGTGTGCCAACCGGTCCCGTACCGGCGGGCCGTCTCTACCGCGGCGGCCAGCAGGTCCTGGCCGGTGTAGACGGTGTTGATCGGGCCGGGCCATATAGCCACCCGGGACCCGGGAGGGCGGGCCTCGATACAGGCCGCGGTGGTGTCGAGTTCCTCCCGGTCGCTGCCCGTGAAGGCCTCCCGGGGCAGGCCCTGACGCTCGGCCAGCGCCGTGTAGCCGCCGGTGACGCCGCGCGCCACCACCCCTCTCAGGCCAACATCCTCCAGGGCGGCCGCCACCGCCAGGGTGGTCTCGTAGTCGGTGCGGCCGTAGTGATGGTCCAACAGCGCGGTGGTACCGGCCAGGGCGGCCTCCACCGCCGCCAGGTATACCGCCGACACGGTCTCCTCCGGCGTGATCGCGGATGCGTACGGCCACATGAACCTGCTCAGCCAATCCCAGCCGGGCAGGCCCTCGCCCAGGCTGCGTCCCAGCGACTGGAAGAGGTGGTTGTGGCAGTCGACCAGGCCCGGCATCACCAACCGGCCACGGCACGAGATCACCCGATCGGCCCGGTACTCGGGAGATCCGCCCGATTCCCCGACTCCCACGATCCGCTCGCCCGAGATCGCCACGTACCCCGTCTCGATCACGGGCCGGGCCGGATCGAGGGTCACCAGGGTCCCGCCCTCGAGAAGCAGGTCACAACGCTGCGGTGGCACCGGATCCGCCATGAACCTCCCTACCGTCGAGCCCGTGCCGGGTCCTGGTCGATGATCGTAGACCGGGGTTTCCCGAAGCCAGGGAGAGGCCACGCGGATCGCCCGACCGTTACCCGTTTGCCCGGGAGGAGGAGCGGAGACGGGGGACCCGGCGGCGTACTCGAAGGTTGGGGAACCTCCAGCCCATCTGCCAAGCAGTCAGAGCTTGGCGACGATCTTGTTGATGGTGTTCCAGTTGCGTGCCGTAGCCACTACGTCCAACCGCCTCTCGAGGTAGGCATACGAGAGGGTCATAGCCGCAACGCCATCCGGGGACCAGACGTATGCCTCCGTGCCTTCGATCGCGATGGCCTCAGGGCTGTGGTCCTCCTCCAGCAGCGCACCTACCAACGCGGGATCGGGCTCCTCGGACAGGAAGATCACGAGGTAGCGCGACGGGTTGGAGACGACCTCCCGCAAGGGAATGCGATCGAGCACCCGCCGAACCTGGCCCGCCGTTCGCGCCATACAGGGAACATCGACATCGAACGCGTCGGAGAGCAACCGCCGCACCACGCCGGCGACCTCGTCGGGTCGATCCGATCCGGCGGAAACGATCACGTTCCCGCTCGCTAGAACGGTCGCCACGTCGGAAAAGCCCGCCTCGGTCAACTTCGACCTGAGCCCCGCCATCTGTACCCGATTCCCGGTCCCTACGTTGATACCCCGGGGCATGACGAGATAGCGCTTGGTCTTACGAGAGTCCGCAGCGGTAGGCATCGAAGGTCTCCAGGGCTGTCTGCCGGGGCGCCGGTGGAGGCACCGGCCGCCCGAGGGTAACCAACCCAAGTTCGCATATGGCCCCTCGAGCCCGACATGACGCCCTAAACCTCAGGAACACCGCACCACCGGTGACGCCCTCAGCCTCAAGAAAGCTGCGATCCACCAACCTGAGGCACAGAACACCACCCATGACGCCCTAAACCTCAGGAACACCGCACCACCGGTGACGTCCTGTGCCTGAGGTTCGTAGACTCGGCCGGGCCGGGCATCCGAGGGCGGGAAATCGGAGGACGATATGACCGTTGCCGACCAGTACAGCGTGACCGAGGACGAGATACGCTTCGACCACTCCGCCGAGGAGCGCCTCTACCAGGCACTGTTCGACTACTGGCATCCGGTCGCCTACGCCTCGCAACTCGGCGAGGACAAGCCGAT
>JAPPGV010000022.1 GCA_028821235.1 bacterium | reverse complement strand
GGACCGCCCCTCGGCCCGGGCGCTCCCCGGCCCCGCAGCCGGATCGTGTTTCCGTCCCTGATACCGGGAGGGATACGCACCTTGATGGTGCGTGCCCGGACTTCCTGGCCGGAGCCGCCGCACTGGCGGCAATGCGACTCCACGTTCCTGCCGGCGCCGCCGCACACCGGGCACGGGTTGGTGAAGGAGAAGAAACCCTGATTGGAAGCGACCGTGCCGGTGCCGCCGCAGTTCCCGCAAACGTCCACCGTAGTCCCGGGCTCCCCTCCCGAGCCTGAACAGCGTCCGCACTGGACGGCGCCCTGCACCGGCACCGGACTGGTGGTCCCCCGGACGGACTCCTCGAAGGTCAGGTCCAGGGTGGCCGACATATCGGCGCCGCGCTGGGGACCCCTACGACCGCGGCCGAAGTTGAACAGGTCACCGATGCCCCCCGCACCGCCGAACAGGTCTTCGATCCGGACCTGCCCTCCGGCGAACGGGCCGCCCCCCGGGCCGAAACCCTGCGCTCCCATGGAGCGGACCTGGTCGTACTCCCGTCGACGGTCAGAGTCCGACAGCACCGAATAGGCCTCCGAGACCCCCTTGAAACGCTCGGCGGCATTCGGATCGTCCGGGTTGGCGTCCGGATGGAGCTTCTGGGCCAGCCGCCGGTACGCCTTCTTGATGGTCGCCTGGTCGGCATCCTTCCCCACCTCGAGGAGCCGGTAGAAGTCCTTCTCGAGCCAGTCGCGGTTCATGGACGACCCCCGGACCGGATCACGCCGGATCCTCCTCCCCGGCTTCCGCCTCGGAAGGTGAGGTCGGCTCGTAGCCCACCGCGACCAGGGCAGGCCTGACAACCCTCCCCTTGAGGAGGTAGCCGCGCCGCAACTCGGCCGTCACCACCATCTTGCCGCTCCCCTCGGCCATCTGGGCCGCTTCATGGAGGGTGGGATCGAACCCGGCGCCCAGGGCCTCGATCGGCTCGAGGCCCTCACGGGACAGCGTGGAGAGCAGGAGCTCCCGCGTGCTGGACATTCCCCGGCGCAAGCCGCCGTCCGAGGGCCCGTCCGCGCTCTCCATGATCAGGGCGGCGTCGAGGCTGTCGAGCACCGGAAGGATCTGGAGCATCACCCGCTCCGACGCGCGCGCGACCGACTCCTGCCGGGCCCGTGCGGTGCGCTTGCGATAGTTGTCGAACTCGGCAACCGACCGCTTCCACCTGTCCTCCGCCTGCTCGGCCGCCTCCCGGGCCGCCAGCAGCTCGTTGATCAGGAGCGCCACGGCCTCGTCCGGATCCTCGGGAAGCTCCATGTGACCGATCCGGTCATACGGGTCGTCTTCGAGGACGGCCTCGATCACCTCCTCGGACGTGGGCTTCGTCACCTCCTCAGGCGGAGCGCCGGAAGGATCGGCACCCGGCCGGGTAGCGCCGGTCAAGCGTCCTCCCCCTCATCGATGATCTCGGCCTCCACGATGTCCTCGTCATCCGGCATCGCATGGCCCTCATCGGCCGCCTGTTCCTCGGCCTCCGATGCGTACATCTTCTGGGCCAGCACGGCAGAGGCCTGGAAGAGGGCATCGATTGCGGACTGGATGTCGTCGGCCGAGGCCGCCTCGTCCTCGGTGACCGACCGCAGGGCCGCCACCGCATCGTCGATGGCGGACCGCTCATCGTCATCGAGCTTGTCGCCATGGTCCTCCAGCAGCTTGGTGGTCTGGTTGAGGACCTGATCGGCCCGGTTGCGGGCATCGGCCAGATCCCGCCGCTGGCGGTCCTCGTCCGCGTAGCGCTCCGCATCCTCCACCATCCGCTCTATCTCGTCCTGCGACAGGGCGGTGCCACCGGTGATGGTCATGGCCTGCTGGCGGCCGGTGCCCAGGTCCTTGGCGTTGACCGACACGATCCCGTTGGCATCGATGTCGAAGCTCACCTCGATCTGGGGCACACCCATCGGGGCAGGCGGGATCCCGGTCAGGCGGAACTTGCCCAGGCTCTTGTTGTCACCGGCCATCGGGCGCTCGCCCTGCAGGACGTGTATCTCGACCTCCGGCTGGTTGTGGTCGGCCGTGGTGAAGATCTCCGTGCGCTTGGTGGGGATGGTGGTGTTGCGCTCGATCATCTTGGTCATCACGCTCCCCTTGGTCTCGATACCGAGCGTCAGGGGCGTCACGTCCAGCAGCAGGATGTCCTTCACGTCACCGGTCAGCACGCCGGCCTGGAGCGCGGCGCCGGCCGCCACCACCTCGTCCGGGTTGACTCCACGATGGGGGGTCTTACCGGTCAGGCGCCTCACCAGGTCCTGGATGGCCGGCATCCGGGTGGACCCGCCCACCAGCACCACATGGTCGATCTCGTCGGCGGACACCCCGGCGTCGGCCACCGCCCGCTTGAACGGCCCCTCGGTCCGGCCCACCAGGCGATCGGTGAGCTTCTCGAACTCGGCGCGGGACAGCTTCGTCTGGAGATGCAGTGGCCCGTCAGCGGTGGCGGTGATGAACGGGAGGTTGAGGTCGGTCTCCGGCACGGTGGACAACTCGATCTTGGCCTTCTCCGCGGCTTCCTTGAGCCGTTGCACGGCCATCTTGTCGGCGCTCAGGTCGACGCCGTTGTCGTTCTTGAAACCCTTGACCAGCCAATCGATGATCGCCTGGTCCCAGTCGTCCCCGCCCAGCTGGGTGTCGCCGCTGGTCGACTTCACCTCGAACACGCCGTCGCCGATCTCCAGGACCGACACGTCGAAGGTTCCTCCACCGAGATCGAACACCAGGATGGTCTGGTCCGACTCCTCCTTGTCGAGGCCGTACGCCAGGGCGGCCGCGGTGGGCTCGTTGACGATCCGCAGCACCTCGAGGCCGGCGATCTGCCCTGCTTCCTTGGTGGCCTGCCGCTGCGCATCGTTGAAGTAGGCCGGCACTGTGACCACGGCGGAGGTGATGGGAGTTCCCAGGTATGCCTCGGCGTCCCGCTTCAGCTTCATCAGGGTCCGGGCCGACACTTCCTGGGCCGTGTAGGACTTGCCGTCGGCCCCGACGGACCAGTCGGTTCCCATGTGCCGCTTGACGGATCGGACGGTGTGATCGGGATTGGTGATGGCCTGCCGCTTGGCGACCTCACCGATCAG
>JAPPGV010000021.1 GCA_028821235.1 bacterium | reverse complement strand
TGGCGAGTAACCAGCCCCGATACTCACACACCAGAGCCACCCAACAAGGTAAAGGCCGGGCCCGCCGGGTCGGGCCCGGGCTCCGCGATTTTCGCGTTCTTGGGTCTCCCATCTGGCGCAGCAGTCCGCTCCCGGCCGCCGCGTTCCATTCGCTTCTCGGCAGGATTGGTATGCCAGCTCCCTCTTCTAGACTCCGTGCGCTATCTGACAGGAGGACGGGAGGACATGCCGAGCAGGGACGGATACACCCAGGGGGAGCCGTGCTGGGCGGATCTCAGCACGGAGGACACCGAGGGGGCCAAGGCCTTCTACGGAGGATTGTTCGGCTGGACTTGGGAGGAGGCAGGCATGCCGGACGCGGGCATGCCGTATTCCTTGGCTCACAAGGACGGTCGCAGGGTGGCCGGCCTGGGCCCAATCTCGCCGGAGTTGACCGCGATGGGATTGCGTTCGGTATGGAACATATACCTGGCGGTCGACTCCGCTGACGAGGCCTACCGGAGGGCGATCGATGCCGGCGGCAGGGGACTCATGGAGCCGTACGACGTCATGACCGCGGGCCGGATGGCCTACATCATGGACAACCAGGGGGCCGCCATCGGTTTCTGGCAGGCGGGGGACCATAACGGCGCCCAGCTGATCAAGGAGCCCGGGACGATGAGCTGGAGCGAGCTCTACGTGCCCGATGTCGGCGCGGCGACCGGGTTCCTCGGCGCCGTCCTCGGCCTGACCGCCGAGGCCGCCGACATGGGTCCGATGTCCTACACGCTGCTCAAAGTCGGTGACGAGGTGGTGGCCGGGGTCATGGAGCCTCCCGAGAACGTTCCTACGTGTTGGAGCGTCTACTTCGGCGCCGCCGACATCGACGAGACCGCCGGCAAGGTGACCGAGTTGGGCGGCCAGGTGATGAACGGCCCCTTCCCAACCCCGCTCGGGCAAATGATCGTGGCCGCGGACACGGCCGGAGGGGTGTTCCTCGTTCACGACTACTCTACCCAGGCCGGGGGTGCGGGATGACGGGAACGGCCGGGTAGCAACCATACCGGTCCGCTGCTGCGACCGGCGCCCTCGGATTGGTCCTAAGGGATCAGTTCCACGGAGTCAGTCCGTGGCGGCCATCTCCTTGAGGACGGTGTGGAGGATCCCGCCGTTGCGGTAGTAGTCGACCTCCACCGGGGTGTCGATCCGGGCCAGTGCCTGGAAGGATGTCTCCGAACCGTCCTCCCGCCGGGCCGTCACCGTCAACAGCTGCCTCGGCGTCACGGAGTCGTCCACATCGATGTCGTAGGTCTCGGATCCGTCCAGGCCCAGCGAACCGGCGCTGTCGCCCGGCATGAACTCGAGAGGCAGGATCCCCATTCCCACCAGGTTGGACCGGTGGATCCGTTCGTAGCTCTCGGCTATGGCCGCCTTCACTCCCAGCAGGAAGGGGCCTTTGGCGGCCCAGTCCCGGCTCGATCCCATCCCGTAGTCGATCCCGGCGATCACGATGGTGGGAGTGCCGGCAGCCCGGTAGCTCAGCGAGGCCTCGAAGATGCTCTTGACCTGTCCGTCGGTGAAGTCGGTGGTCCAGCCCCCCTCCGTTCCCGGAGCCAGATGGTTCCGCACGCGGAGGTTGGCGAAGGTCCCTCTGGCCATGACCCGGTCGTTGCCCCGGCGGGACCCGTAGCTGTTGAACATCAGGGTGGGCACGCCGCACTCATGAAGGTACCTACCGGCCGGAGTGTCGGCCGGGATCGAGCCCGCCGGGGAGATGTGGTCCGTGGTGACCGAATCTCCCACCTTCACCAGCACCCGGGCTCCGCTGATGGGCGTGATGGTGTCGGTCTCCATCGTCAGACCGTCGAAGAACGGCGGGGCTTGGATGTAGGTGCTCTCCGGGTTCCACTGGAACAGGTTGGAGGGATGCGTTGTGATCTCCTGCCACTCCGGGGACCCGTCGAAAACGGTGGAGTACTGCCGGGTGAACTGATCCGACGAGATGGACCCGCTGACGATGCGGGCGATCTCGGCAGGCGAGGGCCAGATGTCCCGCAGATAGATGTCGTCACCGGCCGAATCCTTCCCGAGCGGCTCTGAGGTCAGGTCGATGTCGACCGTCCCGGCCAGCGCGTATGCCACCACCAGCGGCGGCGAGGCCAGGTAGTTGGCGCGGATGTGGGGGCTGATCCGCCCTTCGAAGTTGCGGTTGCCGGACAGAACCGATGCGACCACGAGGTCGTGGCTGTCGATGGCATCGGCGATGGGGTCGGGGAGGGGGCCGGAGTTACCGATGCACGTGGTGCACCCGTAGCCGACGTTGTAGAAGCCGAGTGCCTCCAGGTCCTCGGTGAGACCGGCCCGGTCGAGGTAGTCGGTCACCACCCTGGAGCCCGGCGCCAGGGAGGTCTTGACCCAAGGCCGGCGGGTCAGACCCAGCCGGCGGGCCTTGCGGGCCAGCAGACCGGCCCCGATCATGACCTCCGGATTGGACGTGTTGGTGCAGCTGGTTATGGCGGCGATGACCACCGACCCGTCCATCAGGTCGAAGTCCGCCCCGTCGCTCTCCACGCCCTCGGCGCCCCCGGGGTGACCGTGGCCGGCGAAGGTGGTCTCCAGATCGGCCGCCCACTGGTCCTTCATACCGCAGAGAGCGATGCGGTCCTGGGGCCGGCGCGGGCCGGCCAGAGAGGGCTCGATGACGCCCATGTCGAGTTCGATCAGAGATGAGTAGACGATGTCGTGGCTGTCGTCCCGCCACAGACCCTGGAGGCGGGCGTACTGCTCGATGGTCTCGATCAGCTCGGGCGAGCGTCCGGTCAACTCCAGATAGGAGATGGTCTGCCGATCGACCGGGAAGAAGCCGCAGGTGGCGCCGTACTCGGGCGCCATGTTGGCGATCGTGGCCCGGTTGGCCAGGGGCATGGCGTCGAGGCCGGGGCCGTGGAACTCGACGAACCGTCCGACCACCCCGTGCTCACGGAGGATCTCGGTGACCCGCAGCACCAGGTCGGTGGCGGTCGCCCCTTCGGGTAGACGTCCGGTGAGCCGGACCCCGACCACCTCCGGAACCAGCATGAAGATCGGCTGGCCGACCATCGCCGCTTCCGCCTCGATGCCGCCCACTCCCCATCCGAGGACGCCGAGGCCGTTGATCATCGTGGTGTGCGAGTCGGTCCCGACCAGCGAATCGGGATAGAGGGTGGCGCCGTCGTCCCAGACCACCCGAGCCAGGTACTCGAGGTTGACCTGGTGGACGATGCCGGTGGCGGGCGGCACCACGCGAAAGTTGTCGAAGGCCGACTGGCCCCACTTGAGGAACTCGTAGCGTTCCCGGTTGCGCTCGAACTCACGCTGGGAGTTGATCTGCAGGGCGGTGCTGGAGTTGAAGGTGTCGACCTGGATGGAGTGGTCGATCACCAGGTCGCATGGAACCCTGGGGTTGACCTTGCGGGCGGCCGAGGGATTGCCGGTCATGCGGACGATGGCGTCCCTCATGGCGGCCAGATCGACGATGGCCGGAACTCCCGTGAAATCCTGCAGCACCACGCGACCGGGGGAGAAGGGGATCTCGGACTCGGGAACCTTGGCGCCGTTGTAGGAGGCGAGCGCCACCACGTCCTCCTCGGTGACCACCCGCCCGTCGCAGTTGCGTAGCGCCGACTCGAGCAGGACCTTGATGGAGTAGGGCAGCGAGTGGATGTCGCCGTGATCCCGGACCGCGTCGAGTCGGTGGACCGTCCGGGCGCCGAGTGGCGTCCGGATCGTGGCGGCGGCTTCGAAGGGGTTGGAGAAGGGGGTGTTGGTCATGGGCACGGTACCGGTTCTCTCGCTGTTGGTCCTGGCGGGCCGGGCGTTCACGGGAAACGCCCGGACACGCATCGGATGATAATTGTCCGCGCCGGTTCAACCGGGCGCGACCGGCGCCCGATCAGAAATCGAGCGGACCGGCGGGCGCCTTGCGATGCGGAGCACCCCAAAACTGTCACACGGTGGCCGCATACTCATGATTGCGACCAAGCACCTCATACCGGCGGTCCGGGACGTCAGTCCGGCGGGACGGGGGGACATACTCTCGGGAGAAGGTCCCAGGCGGGACATAGGCGAACGCGTCTCCCGAACCAAGGCGGCGGTGGCGGGGGTGGGACCCGGTGCGGAGCACCGGTTTTTCGCGAGTTGGGACTTCGGAGCGTTCTTGAGGCAGAGGGCGTCATATATGACGCCCTGATCCTCAGGAACAGGGCACCATCTGTGACGCCCTGAACCTGAGGTTCGCCGCACGGCGGCCAGGCCGGGGGCTTGGTTTCGGGGCATAGCCGGGCCACTAACGTATGGAGCCGATTCCCGGGCGGACCCACCGATGACCGATTCCAAGACCGAGGCGCTTTCCTCGACCCTTGCCAGCACCATCGATCCCATCCTGCAACGGCCCCTTGCCCAGTTGGGTTACATAACCTCGGCCCGGACGAAGCGCCTGGGAGCGGCGGTGATAGACGTGCTCCTCCCCGTACCCGGCCCGCCGGGACATGCCCTGATCGAGACCGTCACGGCCGCGGCCCGGTCCGTTCCCGGGGTGCGTTCGGTCCAGATCCGGCACGAGTTGATGACAGACGAGCAGCGTGAGGACCTCATGAACCGGGTGAGGGGCGAGAAGCGGCCCGTCGGTGGCCCGGGCTCCTCTACCTACGTGATCGCGGTGTCGTCCGGAAAGGGCGGGGTGGGCAAGTCCTCGGTGACGACCAACCTGGCGGTGAGCCTCGCCGGCCTGGGCCACAGGGTCGGGGTGATCGACGCCGACGTATGGGGATACTCGATTCCGAAGATGCTGGGCGCCGAGGGCGCTCCGGCCGTGATCGCCGATTCGATCATCCCGCTGCGCGCCCACGGCGTGTCGGTCATCTCGATCGACTACTTCGTGCCGGACGGCCAGGCGGTGGTCTGGCGAGGGCCCATGCTCCACAAGGCCCTGGAGCAATTCCTGACCGACGTGTTCTGGGACGAACCCGAGTTCCTGCTGATCGACATGCCCCCGGGAACGGGCGACATCGCCATATCGATATCCCAGTTCGTGCCCAGGGCACGGGTCCTCCTGGTGACCACGCCCCAGCCCACCGCCAGCCGGGTGGCGTCGCGGGCGGCTCGAATGGCCGATCGGGTCGACCAGAAGGTCATCGGGGTGGTCGAGAACATGAGCTGGTTCGTGGGCGACGACGGCAAGCACTACGAGATCTTCGGATCGGGTGGCGGAGCCGACCTGGCCGAGGCGACGGGTGTGGACCTCCTGGCGCAGATCCCGATCCTGGAGGCCATGCGATCCGGCGCCGATCGGGGTGACCCTGTCAAGGTTGCCGCACCCGGCAGCGAGGCGGTGCATGCCTTCGATGATCTGGCCGCCCGTCTCGTCGAGACCCGACCCCGCATCAGGATGCATCCGGAGCTTCGGATCGGCTGACCTCGCGCGGGCCCGGGCCGGCTTGGGAGGCGCCCTTCTAGAGCCAGATCAGGGTGAGAAGCCCGGTCCCCACGCAATAGACGGCAAACGGAACGAGGCTCCGGCGGGCAAGGCGATCGATCAGGAACTTGATGGCCCAGTATCCGCACACGCCCGCCATCAGCGTCCCGATCGCCAACTCGATCGACAGGCTCGAGGCCGAGCCCAGGTTGATGAACTCCCGCAGGCCGGCGCCGAGGATGGCCGGGATGGCGATGATGAAGCCGAACCGTCCCGACTCCTCCGGCGACAGTCCCCGCAGGATTCCGGCGGTGATGACCATCCCCGCCCGGGAGATTCCGGGCAGGAGGGCCAGTGCCTGGAACAGCCCGATCACTGCGGCGTTCCCCGTGGTGAGATCCTCGGCCGTCCCGGAACCACGGCTGACGAACCGGGTCAGGAACAGCACCCCACCGGTGGCCACCAAAGCCACCCCCACGCCGGAGGCCGACTCCTGGAATCTCTCGACAGCCGATGAGAACAGCAACCCGACTATCCCGGCCGGGACCGTCGCGACCACGACCATGGCAGCCATCCGTCGGGCGATCGGATCCCGCCTGAGCCCGCCCAGTATCCAGGCGACGTCCCGGCGGTAATACGCGACCACGGCGGCAAGGGTGCCCAGGTGGAGGACCGCCGACGTGGACAGATCAGGCGGCTCGAGCCCGAAGAGGTCGGGAATGATCCGTAGGTGCCCGCTCGACGAGACCGGCAGGAACTCGGTGATGCCCTGGACGAGTCCCCAGACCACGGCTTCCAGCATGCCTCAGGAGGGTACCCGGAAGATCACGCGCAACGGGTACACGCGCTCGCGGCCCTGGTTCTCCAACTGCGAACCGCGGGAATCGTCTATCTGTCCCAGAGACCGCAGGGAGTCCGGTCACGCCGGGCCTTCGATCAGCACCGAGACACGGTCCTCGGCGATCGCCACCGCCGCCGTGGCTGCCCGGTCGGGCGGGAAGGCCACCGAACCGACCAGGCCGTCGCTCTGGTATTCACCGGGACGGACGCTGGTGACCAGGCCGCCGATCGGCGGAAGCGCCCGCTCGCCTGACGGGGGGAGGATCACCAACTGGACGCTCATCCCGGCGGTGGTCTCGGCCGGGACGGCTACGTCGAGCAGCCACCAACCGGATGGGACCAGGATCGGGGCATCGGTGGTGTCGCCGGGCAGGAGGGGATGGCCGGCCGTCAGGTCGCGGTCGGCGAACCCGATGCCCAGGACCGGCTCGAGGACGCCACCTGCCACTGTCCGCCACTCGAGAGCGCCCTCCACCGATTCCCCGCGGGCCACGTCACGGGTGACGTAGGGATGCCCGGTGCTGGAGGTAGGGCGAATCTCCACCCAGAGGCTGACGATGACCAGCAGGCCGACGAGCGACCAGCGCAGGTACGGAGGACGGGTCAACCAGAGCACGCCCGGCAACGTATCGCGGTTCCGGCATGGATTGAAGAGGCTTGTCACCAGCCTCCGGGCGCCCCGCCGCTCCTATCCGAGCAGGTCGATGCGGAAGCGCCGCTCGGCTGCGGCGATGGCGTCCTGGGAATCCATGGAGAACCACGACCGGCCGTCCTCTCCCCACGACGACCAGACCTCCCGTTCCACCCGGGTCCAGGGCACCGACCGGAGCATCTGCTGTATCGACCCTCCCGAGCGGAGTATCCGGGTGGCCTCGTCAAGGCAGTCCGGGGAGTAGGCGGCGCAGGTCACCTGCGGGCGCTCGTCGACACAGACGGCCGTCTGGTCGTTAGCCGCCCACTCGGCCAGGCGGTCCAGCGTTCCGGATCGCACCAGCGGTTGATCGACCGCCACCACCACCAGGGGGCACCTGAAGACATCCAACGCGGTCTGGAGCCCGCTCAATGGTCCGGCCGGGCCGGGTTGCAGGTCGGGAATCGCCTCCAGACCCGCTACGCCCCGGCGGCGTCCCACCATCACGACCCGGTCGAATCCGGCCATGGCATCGGCCACCCATCCTGCCATCGGGCGGCCGCCCACCTCGACCAGGGCCTTGTCGCTTCCCATGCGGCGAGACTCACCGCCCGCCAGGATGATCCCGACCACACCCCTCATTCACGTCACCGGTACCCGTTCGAGTAGCACCGGGCCGGCAGCACTAGCCGTCGTTCTCGGCGCCTGCTTTGGCGGGTTCCTTCTTGGATGCGGCGCCGTTGGAGGAACCGTCGGTCTTCTTGTCCTTCTTGTCGCCGGACCCTTCCCCCTTACCGGAGGTGGAAGGCTTGGAACGTGAGTCCGTGACGTAGAAGCCCGACCCCTTGAAGACCACCCCGGCGGGGAACAGCACCTTGCGCAGGGCGACCTCCAGGCACTCCGGGCAGGCATCGAGCGGCTCCGCCGAGAAGCTCTGGAAGATCTCGAACCGGTGACCGCATTCCTTGCACTGATAGACATAGGTGGGCATTTGCAGAGACTCCGGTCGGGACTGGGGGAACGGCCCGCGACTATGGACCGCAACGGCGAGATCATACCAGCACCCTCCTAGACTCCACCGGAGATGCTGATCGGTGCTATCGCCCTCTTCCTCGCCGCCTACCTGCTGGGTGGTGTCAACATGGCGCTGGTCGTGTCCCGGGCCAGGGGAGTGGACATCCGGGCGGTGGGGAGCGGCAATCCGGGCGCGTCCAACGTCTTGCGTGCGGTCGGCAAGGGCCCGGCAGCCGTCGTCTATCTGGTCGATCTGGCGAAGGGCCTCCTACCCGCCGTGGTCGGGTCGCTCGCCTGGTCGCCCACCATCGGAACCGTGGCCGGCCTGGGGGCGGTGCTCGGTCACTGCTACCCGGTCTACCACCGGTTCCGGGGAGGCAAGGGAGTGGCGACGGCCGGGGGAGTGATGCTGGCCGTGGCGCCCCTGGTCATGGTGGCCATGGTGATCGTCTACGGGTTGGCGCTGGCGCTATCGCGTATCTCGGCGGTCGGGTCCCTGGCGGCGGTGGTGGTCTCGATTCCGGCCTTGCTGCTCACCGGCCAGCCAGGCCCGACCGTGGCCTGGTTCGCGTTGATAATGGCGCTGATCGTCTTCCGGCATCGCTCCAACCTGAGCCGTCTCCGCTCCGGCACCGAGAACCGGCTCGCCTGATGCGCCCTACGGTTGCGCCGCGATGAGGGTGGACGTTGCGCTGGTCCCGGCCGCCGGCCGCGGAACGCGGATGCGGCCCGCCACCAACGCCATCCCCAAGGCCCTCCTGACGGTCGTGGATCGTCCCAGTATCCAGTGGGTGGTGGAGGAAGCGGCCCGGGCCGGGGTCACGGAGGTGGTGGTGGTGGTCGATCCCGACGGCGGGGCGATCATCGAGCGACACTTCGAGGAGTCGCGGTTCCTGCCCGGCCTCTCCGGTGTCAAAGTACGGACTGTCGTCCAGGAAGAGGCAAAGGGGCTGGGACATGCTGTGCTGGCCGGCCGGGAGGCCATCGGCCTGCGGCCCTTCTTCGTGATGCTGGCCGACGACCTGATCCATCCACAGGAGGATCTGCTCGGCCCACTGACTCGAGCCGCTGACCCGGACACCTCCGTGGTGTACGTCCGGAGGCTGCCCGACGAGATGATGGGTGCGAAAGGAGTGGTCGTTCCCCGCTCCGGCCCCTCCGATTCGGTGATGGAGATCCGGGGGGCGGTGGAGAAACCGGGTGCGGCCCGGGCCCCCTCCAATTACGCGATCCACGGCCGCTACCTGTTCATGCCCGAGGTGTTCGATCACCTGCCGGGCATCGCCCCCGGCTACGGCGGTGAGATACAGCTCACCGATGCCGTGGACTCGCTTGCCCGGGCAGGCCGATGCCGGGCATACGTGGCCGACGTAGAACTGCTCGATGTCGGTAACCCGCTGGGATACCTACGGGCGAACACCGTGCTCGGCCTCGCCGACCCCACCTACCGTGAGGGTTACCGCTCCATAGTCGACGATCTTCTGGTGGAATGACTCCATGCGATCCCTAGAGAAGGCTCAACGCGACGTGCTGGCGGCCGTTCCACCCCTTCCGGTGCTCGAGCTTCCCGTGTGGGACGCCCTGGGGCTGGGCCTGGCGGGCCCGGTGGTGGCGCCCCACGACGTTCCTCCCTTCACCAACTCGGCCATGGACGGGTACGCGGTGCTGGGCGCCGATGTCGGGGAGGCGCCGGTGACCCTGCGGCTTCTCGAGGATGTCCCGGCGGGCCATGTCGCGCATCAGGCCGTCCGCGGGGGCGCGGCCATCAAGATCATGACCGGCGCACCCATGCCGGAGGGCGCCGACACGGTGGTCAAGGTCGAGGACACCGAGCCCTTGCCGGACGGAGTGAGGATCATGGCGGCCACGCCGACCGGCACAGCGGTACGCCCGGCCGGGGGCGACCTGGCAGCCGGGGATCCGGTCTTTCCCGCCGGGGAAAGGCTCACGCCCCCGCATCTGGCCGTGCTGGCATCGCTGGGAGTGAGCCCGCGAGTACATCGCCGGCCCAGGGTGGCGATGCTGTCCACAGGCGACGAGGTCCTGCCGCCGGAGACCGGGAGCCTGGGTCCCGGCCAGATCCGGGACACCAACCGGCCGCTCTTGGCGGCCATGCTGGACGAGCTTGGGGTCGAGGTCGTCGACCTAGGCATCGTGGGAGATGACGCTGACGTGCTCCGCAGCACCCTGGAACGGGGGGCCGGCGAAGCCGACATGGTGCTGACGTCGGGTGGTGTGTCGATGGGGGAGTACGACCTCGTGAAGATCATCCTCCGGGAGCTCGGCACCATCGACTTCTGGAAGGTGGCGATGCAGCCCGCCAAACCCTTCGCCTTCGGCCACATCGAGGGGACGCCGCTTCTTGGCCTGCCCGGCAATCCGGTGTCGGTGATGGTGGCGTTCGAGCAGTTCGCCCGCCCGGCCCTGTTACAGATGATGGGCTGCCGGGCCTTGTTCCGGGCCCAGGCCGTGGCCCGGGCCGCCGAGACCTGGCGGACCGATCCGGCCAAGACGGTCTTCACCAGGGCGGTCACCGAGATCGAGAATGGGACGAGGCTGGTTCGGAGCAGCGGAAGCCAGTCGTCCAACGTGCTCTCTGCACTGGCCCGGGCCGATGCCTTCGCGGTCATTCCGGTGGGCACGGGATGGGTGCATCCCGGTGACCCGGTCACCATCGAGCTGTTCCGGTCGCCGGAGGCTCGGACCGCTTCGGAAGTTCTCGATGGGTGAGGGAGGCCTCACCCACACCGACGCCCGAGGCCGGGTCAGGATGGTGGATGTGGGGGGCAAGCCGGTGACCGAGCGTCGGGCTATGGCAGAAGCGCGGGTGTCCATGTCCGATGCCACGCTCGACCTGATCTTCGAGGGCGCCCTGCCCAAGGGCGACGCCATCGGTACCGCCCGCCTGGCCGGGATCATGGGCGCCAAGAGGACCTCGGACCTCATCCCGCTATGCCATCCGATCTCGCTGTCCGAGGTGGCGGTCGAGATAGAGAGGGTCTCCTCGGCGGCCCGGATCCGGGCCACGGTGCGCAACGCCGACCGTACCGGAGTGGAGATGGAGGCCATGACCGCGGTGGCGGTGGCCGCGCTGACCTTGTACGACATGATCAAGGGGGTGGAGCGGGGCGCCCGGATCGAGAGCGTGCATCTGCTCCACAAGACAGGTGGGCGCTCGGGGGACTGGTCAGCCTCCGGGCCCGGCGAGTAACTCACCCGCGCCCCCTCGCCAGAGGCGGTCACCCGGTCCGGAAATCCTTGGTATTGGCAGTGCCGGGATATAAGCTCTCTCCCGGGGTTAGTCGATCCGGGAGACGGCCTCGGAGATGCCTTGGGCCATATTTCTAGCAGTCGCGGCTGTTTGGGCGATGTTTCTCATTCCGAGATGGTGGGCCGATCGCGCCAGCCAGGGTCCCGGCTCCACACGCCCCGACTTCAGACCCCTCCAGCGATCGAACTCCGAAGCTGGATTCGGTCGGCCGATCGAGCGGGTCTTGGCCCGGTCGGACGAGGATGGCGGCCCGGTTACCCATAGAGAAGCGGTGCTGGCCCGTCGGCGCCGCATGGCGTCGGTTCTCCTAGGTGCTGCCGTAGCCAGCCTCGCCGGCTGGTTCGTTCTCAACAGCCTGTGGATGCTCCTGATACACGCCATCGTGGATGCGGTGTTTGTCTGGTACATCATGATGCTGCGCCGGATACGGGCATTCCGCGAGGACGTGAACTCTCTGTTCGCCGACCACGAATACGTTGCCCCCACCCGTGACCACTCGGCTATAAGGGTCGTGCAGCCTCGCTAGCGGTCCGTCTGGGGAAGGTCGATGGCCGCCAGAACAATCCGGTTACCCCTCGGTCACACGACCAGGTTCTGATGAGCAAGCCGGACCTGTCCTCCATCGAGAAGGTTGCGCGGGCCGAGTTGGACCCCAAGTTCGCGGCCCGCGAGGTGGCGATCGCCAACGGACGGCAGGTGATCCGGTTCTCCGCCAAGGCGATCCGTGCAGGTCACCGGGGTGAGTTGGAGAGAGCCGGAGCGATGCTGGCCGAGGCAGGGGGGCTACTGGCCGAATCGACGGCAGCCGTCGCTGATCATCCCGACATCAAGATAGGGATACTCAACGACGCGGCCAAGGAGTACGCCGAGGCCCACCTGTTCCTGGCCCTGGCCAGGGGAGACGAGCTCCCGACGGCCGCCGAGCTGGGAACGCGGATGGCGCCCTATCTCAACGGCCTGGGCGAAGCCGTGGGGGAGTTGAGGCGAAGGCTTCTCGATCAGCTGAGAGGAGAGGACTTCGCCGAGGCAGAGCGGTTGCTGGAGATCATGGACGAGGTGGTGGACCTGCTGGCCTCCCTCGACTACCCCGACGGTATGACCGGCGGCCTGCGCCGCACCACCGATGTCTCCCGCAGCCTCACCGAACGGAGCCGGGCTGATCTGACCTCGGCCCTGGTCGCCGACCGCATCCGCCAGGACATTGCCGCCCTCAGCGCCCGGCGAGAGCCCGACTGAAGCTCGCTCCCGGCTGCGTTCCCTTGCCGAAGGGTGGGTAGAATGAGTGTTCCTCCAGGGGCTGTAGCTCAGTTCGGCAGAGCACCTCGTTCGCAACGAGGGGGTCAGGGGTTCAAATCCCCTCAGCTCCACCATAACGTTTCACTCCATTCCAGAAACCACCAGTGACCAGGCATTTTATCGTTTACAGCGCCGTTGGTCGTTTCATGAGATACCAGTTGACACCCCTTAGTCCCGCACATAAAGTAGTACCAGAAGTAGTCACCACTGCCAGAAGTAGTAACTGCTCAACTGGACGGATACTACTTCTGGTACTACCTAACTCTGCAAGGAAGGGACAGCATGAACCGAGCAGGACGGCCGCTGACAGCGTCGTTTGTCCGGACGGTCAAGAGGCCAGGAAGGTACGGAGACGGCCGGGGAGGCCACGGTCTCAGCTTGCTAGTAAAGGCCACGAAGAACGGTCCCGTCGGCAAGTACTGGTCACAGCGGATAGTCATCGACGGACGCCCTACGTCTGTCGGGCTCGGAAGCTATCCACGGATCAGCCTGGCAGCAGCCAGGCAGGCGGCTCTTCAGAACCGGCAGGAGATCGACGCAGGGCAAGATCCGCGCCGCAGCCGGATCCCAACCTTCGCGCAGGCCACCGACAACGTGATCGCCCTTCATCGTGACAGCTGGAAGCGCGGATCGAGCACGGAAGTCGCGTGGCGGAACAGCTTCACCACCTATGTCTATCCGACACTCGGCTCGACGCGAATAGACCGTATCGCCACAGCAGATGTCATGGACAGCCTCGTTCCGATATGGCGCGAGAAGCCCACACAGGCTGAGCTATTGAAGCGGAGGATCGGCCAAGTCATGCGCTGGGCAATTGCGCAGGGGTACCGAACTGACAACCCCGCGGGCGAAGCCCTGGACGCCGCACTGCCCAAGAACAGCAAGCGAACCACCCACCACAAGGCGCTTCATCATACCGAGGTCTCGGCAGCGCTCGCCAAGATCCGTACGTCTCGTGCCGCCGTCTCGACCCGCCTAGCAATTGAGTTCCTGACGTACACAGCAACCCGGACAGGCGAAATTCGGGCCGCTAGATGGTCCGAGATCGACCTAGCCGACCAGGTCTGGACAATCCCAGCTGAGCGGATGAAGGCCCGCCGCCAGCACCGAGTACCCCTAGCAGACGCAGCGATTCAGGTGCTCGATCAATCCCTGCGACACTTCGGTTCCGACGGCTTGCTATTTCCCGGAAGGGACGGCCGACCGCTCGGGCATGCCAGCATCGGGACTCTGTTCCGGAGACTTAACATCGGAGGGACACCACACGGGATGCGGAGCTCATTCCGGGATTGGTGCTCAGAGTCAGGCGTACCGCGCGAGATAGCCGAGCGAGCGTTGGCTCACGTCGTCAAGGGAGCTACGGAGTCAGCCTATGCACGGTCTGACCTGCTTGAACACCGCCGTGAGCTAATGCAGCGATGGGCGGACTACATCACCAATCCGTAGGATCTCCATCAACGATCCAGGAGATTATTGCTCCGCGGCCTCGTGCTCTGACCTTCCGGCTGCGCGATTCACGAAGGATGTGCAGGTAGCGGCGCTACGTACCTCACTGCTAAGCCATGGCGCACCCCGCACGGTCGCGCATCCACCCCCTTGGGGTCGCGGTCAAACGCGACCGGTCGCGTATCTCCCTGAGCGGTCGCGCATCCCTCTGACCGGAGCCCCCGCCAGCAGTTGGGCAGGACGGACGCTCCCGACAGAGACCGAGGGGCTTGTGGGCCAACCAGCGAGGAGCGTCCGGCGGTTGTGGGGAGTGGGACATGTGTCCCGGTGAGCGAGTCGGGGTGTTCTATGTTGATGGGGGAGGGGTGGTGGCGGTCGCGGTTATGCGCGACCGGTCGCGCATGCGGTCGCGCTTCCGGTCGCGCATCCTTGTGACCTGGGGTTTTGCAGTCAGCTTGATGGAGCAGAAGCTCTGGGGGCAGCGATTGGGGGCTCGGCGGCACGGTGGCGGGCTGCGGCCCGTTGTGGTGGTGGGACATGTGTCCGGGTCACAAGGTCACCGAGGGGGACACATGTCCCTGCAGGCTTTGGGGTAGCACCGCGGCCCGGCTGGCAGGTGTGGGCGGGGGAGGGGTGGCCAGCGTGCGGTGGTGGGGGCCTGCTAGCGAGGGGTTGGTCCGGAGCCCGGGGTGCGTTTAGGGTCGTCTACCTGGGGTTTTGTGCGCATCCGGTGGGCGAGGATGGGGGTGGGGTGCGGGTAGGGGAGGGCAGCGAAGCGGGTGGTGGGTTGGTCGGTGGGCGGGGCTCGAGCGGTGGGGTGGGTAGACAGGACACGGGGAGCCGGAGAAGGAGACGTATGTCCCTGGGGGTGGGGGACGTATGTCCCTGTCGGGGTGGTCTGGGGGTGAGCCAAGTTTTCATTAAAATGAGGACATATGTCCCCATGGGTGGGGGACGTATGTCCCGCCCGGCGGTGCGCGACCGGGTTTCGGGGGTGGTGAGCCATGATGCCCGCTATGTCGCTTTACATCGCCAAGATCGGGGTCGAACACGTCGCCTACTACACCAGGCGGAGACAGCCCATGGCTGGCGGTGGAGGGGTTGGTATCAGCAGCGGGATCGAGGGGGGCCACTGTGGAGACGGGGGCGGAGGACCGGCGGCGATGGCGCACCCGCATCGAGTTGGCCAGCGCTATCTTTGAGGTTGACCCGGTTTTGTGGACACTTACAGACTTGTGATTATTGGTCATGGG
>JAPPGV010000020.1 GCA_028821235.1 bacterium | reverse complement strand
AGAAGAAGAACAGCACGGCGGTGGACACCATCCGGGCGTCTCCCCAGTCCCACCACACCCCCCAGACGACACGCCCCCAGATCATGCCGGTCAGAAGCGTGATGGCCGTGAACAGCACGCCGACCTCGATCGCGGCCGCCGACACCAGGTCGGTGGTGGGGGAGCGGCGGATCAGGTACCAGGCCGCCGCCACCAGGCCGGCACCCAGCGCGATGTAGGCGGTTATCACGGACGGGACGTGGACGAAGAGCAGCCGGGCGGCTTCTCCCTGGGTCTCCTCCTCCGGGGCGGTGATCGACATGTAGAGGGCGACCGCAATGAGGCACAGCGCTACCACGCCCGCACCAGTGATGGCCCGGGACCTCGGGTGGGGGGTGGCGGCTGCGGGGCTCATCGGATCCGGTGGTCGGCAGGTCGGGCTGCGTGCGGACGGGGAGGTGTTGCCATGACGGTTTCTTAGCCCCGATCATTCATGGGTAGGGGTGTGTGCGGGTGGTGGGAATGGGTACTCCGTGCTCCTGACCGGGGGTCATGTCGGTGTGCTGGGTACATGAGTAATCAGGGCTACCGGTTGGTCTCGTCCATGGACCCCGCCAGCAGCACACCGACGATGACGAGGGCCAGGTTCATGGCCACCAGCAGGAGCAACCAGGAAAGGCTACCTCGCTGGGAGATGGCGGAATCCGTGCCCCGGGCGGTGGCCAACAGAACAGGGACAGCCGGAGGTATCGCCAGCAACGGCCCGAGCGCGGTACGCGCCCGCAGGCCGGTGACCAGCGCGCTCACCAGCGATCCCAGCAGACCCAGCGCCATCACCCCTGCGATCGCCAGCAGGGCCAGCCAACCCCAACCCGGGCTTCCCTCCGGTGCGTACAGGACGATCATCAGCGGGGCAAGCACCACGGTCACACCGAACAGCAGGGCGGAGCTCGCCAGGCTCCGCCCCAGGAAGCTGGCCGCGGGGTCGAGCCCGCTCAGGGTGAGCAGATCCCTGACCGGGCCGGACTCGCGGTCGCCGGCCCCGAGGGTCACCGTCATGCCGAACAGGATCACCACCAGCCAGAGCATGCCCGGGCCGACCCGGCGGAGCAGGGCGGTATCGGTGCCGATGGCGAGGGGCGCCAGGAGGAGGGCGAGGGCGGCGAACGGGGTGGCCATCCGGAGCGTCACCCCACCCCGGACCTCGACCCGCAGATCCTTGACGAATACCCACCGGACCTGTTGCCAGAAGGCGCGGGGGGTCATGCAGGCACCTCGACGACGGTTCCGGCGGCCACCAACAACCTGCGGGTGAGCAGCGACTCCGCCCGGTTGCGGTCGTGCGAGACCATCACCACTGCCCCTTCCCGATCGGTTACCCGTCCGACGAGATGGTCCACCAGCGGGGCGGCGGCCTCGTCCAGGCCGGCGTGCGGTTCGTCCAGGAGGAGCAAGCGGGGCGTCCAGGCGAGGAGGCGGGCGAACTCCACCCGGCGTTGCATTCCAAGGGAGGCGTGCGCCGCCTTCAACCCCGCTAATCCCGCCAACCCGACGGCGCTGAGGGGGTCACCATCCGCGGGTCCATGCCGCAGCCCGGCCGGAAGGTTCACGTTCTCCCTGAGGGTCAGCTCGGGCCAGAGGGCGGGGAAGTGGCCGACCAGGGCGATCTGTCGCCGGACGCGCACCAGATCCTGGGGGCGGGCGCCGGTGTCCACGCCCAGAACGGTGCCGCCGCCGGAGGTGGGCCGGAGCAATGTGGCCAGCAGGCGCAGGAGGGTCGTCTTGCCGGCCCCGTTGGGTCCGCTGACCCCCACTATCTCGCCGGCTTCGACCGTAAGGTCCACGCCACGCAGGATCACCGAGCCCGAGGCGGAGAACCCGGCGTCTACCAGTCTGACCAGCGGTTGACCTGACACACGCGGAGTGTAGAACGAAGCTCCGTGAAGCTCGGAAGCGCCCGACGACCGATCCCCGTCATCGCCACCGGTCACGAAGCCCATACCGGGCGAAGGGCTGGACCGTTTCACCTCCGACGCCCTCGGGCGGAGGTTCAGATCCTCTCGATGAGAACATCACTCGCGTGTGCCGCCAGGGCACGGAGATCGGCGAGGTCGGCGGTAAGCACTGTGCCATCCGGCTCTGCCATCGCAACTACGAGCGCATCGATCGCAGATCCCCGGCGTGCCAGGTATCTGAGGAGAGCAGCTCGTCGCGCCAGCTTCTGGGGCACCTGCTCGATCACGTTGCACACCTTCAGCAGCCGGTTGGCCCGCGCATCCCTGCCCGCATGACCGTGAAGGGCTTCGATCAATACCGGAGCGGGCACAACCGGAGGCCATGAGCCGGTGGTCCGCAAGGTCGCGATCAGTGCGACGCTTCTACGAGACCGCTCCGCGAGCCGGGATACCGCACCCGAGTCCAGAACCAGCAAGTTTTTACCGGTGCACGCCTAGACGGCTTCCCGCTGGGCCCTCCGGGCGATGCGGCCGGCCAGGGTCTGTGCCCAGGCGTAGTCCTCCGCATCGGGCTCTCCGACCTCGCTTAGAACCTCGGCCAGATAGGAGTCGGTCTCGCCGAGCAGCTGCTGCCGTCGAAGCTCGACCCGGACCGCCTCCTGCAGCAATTTGGACGGCGAGAACCCGCGGTCTTTGACCTCTCGATAGAGGTCGTCCGGTAGGTACACCTGGATTCTGGGCATACACCCTAATATACACACATCGAGTTCGACACCACCCCGTGGAGCCGGACCGCTGGTAGTTGCGGTATCCGGCAATCTATGGCGGAGATGTGACGGGTTCAACCCTCTTGTCACCGGATAACGAACCCGGATCAGTAGTCGAGATCGATCCGGATCGATCTACGTGCCGTTCAACCGGTCACGAAACGGGCGTGATTCGGACGCTAGAGCGTGCCGGTGTTGATGACCGGTCGGGTGCCTTGTCATCGCGGTCCTACGATGAGGGCAGGCCCGAAGCAAGGCCCAGCCAAGGCCGCCGACCGATCGACGTGCGGTCGCCCCGGGGTGTCAGGGGGTCCGGCGGCGGGAGGCTAGTTCCTCCATCACTTCCCCTGCGCTGACACCCCGTTCCGCCAGCAGGACCAGCAGGTGGTAAATCACGTCTCCCGCCTCCTCGGCCACCCGCCGGTCCCCGGCCCGGCCCGATTGGTGAAGGAGAGCGGCCTCGGCCAGTTCCGCAGCCTCCTCGATCAGCTTCCGTCCGGTGGCGGGCGGTCCTCCCTCGGCGAGCCGGACGGTGTAGGAACCGGTCGCGGACGCCGAGGAGATACGGTCGGCGATGGTCTGCCACAACCCTTCCAGGCCGGCGAAGCCCTGCGGAGCGGGACTATTCGCACCGTCGATGTCCTCGAAGCAGGTGCGGCTGCCGGTGTGGCAGGCGGGCCCGGCGG
>JAPPGV010000019.1 GCA_028821235.1 bacterium | reverse complement strand
GCCACCACCCATCCTGGCTTGGAGCGTGGTCGGCCATGCCCGGCCGGATGCCGGGTTCGGCAGTCGCTCCGCGAAGCCTGTATCTGTTCCCTCAGGCCCGGCCGAACCGATCGGTGGAAGCTGCGGCCGGCATTGGTGCTTGGCGATATTCAACATATGGTGGGGGTGTGACAAGTTCAACCCTTCCGTCCGGACCGCTCTGCCCAGGCGTCAGAAAGCCGTGTAGCCGCCGTCCGCCACCATTGCGGCGCCGGTCGTGAACGAGGACTCGTCCCCGGCCAGGTAGAGCACGGCTCGAGCAATCTCCTCGGGCCGTCCGAGCCTCCGCATCATGTGCAAGCCCTCCAGCCTGGTGAGGCGTTCCTCGGTGAGCGGGCTGAGCAGGGGTGTGTCGATGGCGCCCGGGCAGACGGCGTTGACCCGGATGCCCGCCGCGGCGTGGTCGTAGGCCATGCACCGCACCAGGCCGATCACGCCGTGTTTCGAGGTGTTGTAGGCCACCTGGCCCTTCTCCCCCGTCATGCCCGCCACCGAGGCGATGCAGACTATCGAACCTCCCCCGGCTCGCTCCATGTGGGGAACGGCGTGGCGGGAGGCGAGGAAGATCGACTTGAGGTTCACGGCCATCACCCGGTCCCAGAGCTCCTCGGTCGCCTCCGTCACCGTTCCTTTGCCGGCGATACCGGCGTTGTTGACGAGGATGTCCAGGCAGCCGAAGCGTTCGATCGCCGTGTCGATCATGCGCTTGCAGTCGGCGTCGGAGGTGACGTCGGCCTGCACGAACACAGCCTCGCCGCCGCCGGACGTGATCTCCTCCACCATGCCTGTGGCAGGGCCGCTTCTCAGGTCCGCCAGCACCAGCCTGGCCCCCTCGGCGGCGAAGAGACGGGCGATGGCCGCCCCGATCCCCTGGCCCGCGCCCGTGATGACCGCTGCTTTGCCCTCAAGCCTCATGCCGTGCCACGCCCGCTTCGCTCGAACAGGCCGCCAAAGCGCCCGGCTCCGTCACCTAGTGTCCTCCATCTCGGCGCTCCATCTCCGCTCGTCGAGAAGTTCCTCGACCAGGTTGCTGCCCTCGAGTTGAGACTGGATACGGGCCAGCAGGGCCTCCCGGGTCGTTATTGCCAAGCCCCACGGTGACTCCATGAAGATCACTGATGTGCCCTGATCGAGGCCGTGGCGGTCCCGAACCTCCGGCGGTACCACTAGGCGACCCCGATCTCCCATCGTTGCGACGTGCGTCCTGCTCATCGTGGAACCATACCGTTCGTCACAACGACGTTGGGGAACATGAACCCCCCGTTGTTCAGGAGGCCAGGAAGTCGACGATGACTTCGACCGACCGGTCGATCTCCTCGACGTAGTGGCCGTGGCCGCTGTGCTCGAATATCTCCAAGCGCCCGTCCGGGAGGTTCTCCGCCACCCATCGGGCCCCGGCGCCTCCCGGCCCGGCGTCCAGGGGCGTCAGGATGTCATGGCGACCGCACATCACCAGGGCGGGCGCCGTCACGTTCGGAACCACGTCCCGGACGTCGGTGTCGATCATCGCCTGGCACGCGTCGATGAACACGTCCGTATCCGTGTTGCGCTCCAGCACCGCCAGGGTCTCCCGGAGGATGTCGTCGCCCATCTCGTCCAGGAGCCTTCTCCCGAAGGCCTTGGTGAGTAACTCCCTGGCCAGTTGCTCGGACACGGCGCCGTAGGCGGAGGCGACGTCCTGCCATACGCGGAACATGTGGATGCCCATGGCGTCGCACTTGGCGACGGCACCCGCTCCCATCAGCAGCTTGTCGGTCTTCTCCGGAAACCGGGCGGCGAAGTCGAGGGCTATGAAACTCCCCATCGACCCGCCGTGGATGTGGGCCTTCTCGATCTCGAGGGCGTCCATCAGGGCAGCCAGGTCGGCACTCCAGGTCTCGAGCGTGTAACGCTGCTTGGGACGGCTGCTGAGGCCGTAGCCGCGATGGTCGTAGTCCAGCACCCGGAAGTGCTCGGAGACACCTGGGGTGATGGTGGCATACCCCTCGTGGCCGCTCACCGCGCCGCCGATCTGGACCACCGTCTCGCCGGAGCCCGAGAACTTGTACCAGAGATCGACTCCGTTGACCCTTACCGTCGCCATCCGACCACCTCCCTAGAACGCCGTGCCTGGCCGCTAACTCTACGTCGGTGAGACCAGGCCTGCGGTGCCTAGCAGCCGGCTGCCTCCACCGGGTTGGTGAGGCGACCGATACCCTCGACCTCTAGGGTGACCTCATCGCCGGCACGCAGGTACTCGGGAGGCTTGCGAGCCATGCCCACCCCGCTGGGCGTTCCGGTCGAGATGACGGCCCCCACCCCGAGGGTGAGGTGCTGGGACATGTGGGACACGAGCTGGGGCACGTTGAATATCAGATCGGACGTCTCGCCGTCCTGCTTGATCTCGCCATTCACCCACAACTTGACATCGAGGTCGCCGGCGGCGCCCAACTCGTCGGCCGTGACGATCCAGGGACCCATCGGCTTGAAGGTGTCGAACGACTTGGCCCGGCTCCACTGACCCTCGCTGAGCTGGATGTCCCGGGCCGATACATCGTTGACGATGGTGTAGCCGGCGATGTAGTCGACGGCGTCCTCCTCGGAAACGCAGCAGGCCTCCTTGCCGATCACCACCGCCAGCTCCACCTCCCAGTCCACCTTGTCGGTGAAGGGAGGCAGGCAGATGGCGTCGCCCGGGTTGATGATCGAGGAGTTGAAGAAGGGGAAGCAGATCGGGGACTCGGGGATGGCGGCGCCCGTCTCCGCGGCATGGAGCCGGTAGTTGAGGCCTATACCCAGGAACTGCGGCGGGTCGGCGACCGGCGCCAGCAACTGCACGTCCGAGAGCGAATGCTCGGGACCGGCCGCATCGAAAAGGGCCGCCAGCGCTTCCCGGTCACCCAGAACGTCCATCAGCTGGGTCCCGTCCTTCACCGGACAGACCTGCTCGCCACAGACGAGCCCCCAGCCCTCCGAACCTCCCACGTTGAATCGAGCTATCCGCATTCACTCCCTTCCCGGTAGCGTCGGGCGGCATTGTATATGATCCGAATCGGCGCGAAGGAGGTGACCACTGGGGATCGAAGCCGTCGAAGTAGAGGCCTTGAGCGATCCTCCTGAGCCCTATTCCCACGCCATCCGGGCCGGTAACACCATCTACCTGGCCGGTCAGGTGGCCTTCGACCGGGACGGCGAGATCGTGGGGGACACCGTGGAACAGCAGGCCAGGCAGGTGTGGCGGAACATCGAGGACGTGCTGGCGGCGGCGGGTAGCTCGGTCGCCGACGTGGTCAAGGTCACCTACATCATGCAGGACATCCGGGAGATTTCCGAGGAGTTCCCCGTCCGTGAGGAGGTGTTCGCCGGGAGGCCGTTTCCGGCGGTGACCGCGATGCAGGCGGCGGCACTGGGACTGCCCGGCCTCAAGATGGAGGTGGATGTGATCGCGGTGGTGCCAGGTGGCTGACCCGATCCCCGAGGCCGTTTCCGAAGCCCTATCCCGGCACGGCTTGACCGGACCGGCGTTCGACGCGGTGGCGATCGCCGAGGCGCTGGCCGGTTGGGACGAAGCAGGAGGGATCCTGGACCGGCTGCTGTCAAGGCACGAGGCGGACGCCCCCGCTGCCAACCCGACCTCCTTCTCCCCGAAGTGGTGACGGGACCCGTGAGCGCCCGCTCCATAGCAAGCATCGCCCGCCAACTCCGTGAGGGCGCCACCACTTCCGTGGCGGTCACCCGGCGCGCGCTCGATGGCATCGATCAGACCGACACCCGGCTCAACGCCTTCGCTCTCGTGGACCGGGAGGGAGCGATGCGAGCTGCCGAGCAGGCCGACCGGGTCCTGGACTCGGGAGAGGGGGCCGGGCCGCTGACCGGAGTCCCGGTCGCCATCAAGGACATCATCCACATGGATGGCCTTCCCACCCGGTGTGGATCACCGGCCTATCCCGACGAGCCCCGCGACCACGACGCCGCCGTGGTCGGCCGGCTGCGGGAGGCGGGGGCCGTGATGGTGGGCAAGACGACCACCCATGAGCTGGCCTGCGGCGTCTTCAGCCCTCCGGCCGCCAATCCCTGGGATACCGCCCGCCTTCCGGGCGGGTCCAGCGGGGGATCCGGCGCGGCCGTGGCCGCCGGAGTGGTCCCGATGGCGCTCGGGAGCGACACCGGCGGATCGATCAGGATTCCCGCGTCCGTCTGCGGGATAGCCGGGCTGAAGCCGACTTTCGGGAGGGTGTCCCGGGCCGGAGTCGAGACCCTGGCCTGGTCGCTGGACCACCTCGGACCGCTGGCCGCCACCGTGGGGGACTGCGCGGCCACGCTCCAGGTCCTGGCGGGCGCCGACCCGGCCGACCCTCCGACCGAGCCCTCTCCCCCACCCGCGGACTACTCCGCGATGCTGGGCCGCGGGGTGGACGGACTGCGGCTCGGTGTCATGGCCTCGCCTCCCTTCTCCCCCATGCAGGAGGACGTGGAGCGGGCCTTCCATGATGCGGTCGAGCACATCGAACATCTCGGGGCCGGCCTGGTTCCCGTCGATATCCCGGAACTGACCTGCACGCTGGCGACCGAGTTCGCCATCGTCGGTCCCGAGGCGGCCGCCTACCACCGTCGCCTGCTCCGGGAGTCGCCGGAGCTGATCGATCCCGGCATCCGCCAGCTGTTCGCCATCGGCACCATCATGCCGTCGGCCCACTACCTGAAGGGCCTCGGCGCCCGCCGGATCATCCGGAACGCTTTGCGGCGGGCGTTCGACCGGGAACGCCTGGACGCGGTGATCACCCCCACCCTGCCCGCCACCGCCGCCCTTGCCGACCAGGAGATGATCGACTACGGGGAGAGGGAGGAGGACGTGACCTCCTCCTACGTGCGCACGACCGCCCCGTTCAACCTGAGCGGCCAGCCGGCGCTCACCGTCCCGTGCGGGTTCGATCGGGACGGACTGCCGATCGGCCTCCAGATCGCCGGGCGTCCGTTCGACGAGGTAACGGTCCTCCGGATCGGCGCCGCGTACGAGGCGACCACGACCTGGTCCGAGCACCGGCCGCCGGTCCGCGTGGAGTGACCGCCGGCATGCGGGTCCTGGTGTTCGACGGACCTCATCGGTTCCACGTCGAGACCCGGCCTCGCCCGGTTCCCGGACCCGGCGAAGTCCGGCTGCGCATGGCATACGTGGGAATCTGCGGGTCCGATCTACACGGTTACACCGGCGAATCGGGACGGCGGCTTCCCGGGATGATCATGGGTCACGAGGCAAGCGGATGGGTCGAGGCGGTGGGCCCGGGGGGCGAGGAGCTGGCGGTGGGAACTCCGATCACGTTCAACCCGAGCCTCCCGTGCGACGGAGCCTGCGGCCACGAGTTCGAGAACCACTGCGCGGCCCTGAGGGTGATCGGCGTGACGCCCGACATCCAGGGCGCCTTCGCCGATGCCATCGTGGTCCCGGCCACGCGGGTTGTGGAACTGGGCGGCCTCAGCATGCTGTGGGGCGCGGGGGTGGAGCCCATGGCGGTCGCCCTCCAGGCCGCCCGCCGGGCGGGTGTCCGGCCGGGCCAGGACGTTCTCGTGGTGGGAGGAGGGATGATCGGCCAGTCCATCGCGCAGACCTGTCGCCTGGACGGAGCCGCCTCGGTGACCGTGTCGGATCCCATGCCCTCCCGCCGGGCGCTCGCCCGGGACGGTGGCTTCAGGGCCCTCGAGCCCGCCCAGGTCGAGGATGCCGGCCCGTTCGATGTCTCCTTCGACGCGGTGGGGATCACCGCCACCGCCTACGCCGCCATCCAGAACATCCCGAAGGCGGCCGTGGCCTGCTTCGTTGGGCTGGGGCTCCCCGAGGTGAGCATCCCGCTCTTCGACGTGGTGGTCGGCGAGCGGATGGTCGTGGGGAGCTTCTGCTATCCGGACGCCGTGTTCGAGGAGGCTCTCGACCACCTGGCCTCGGGGCGGCTCGACCTCGACCCGCTGATCGGGAGCGTGGAGAGCTTCGAGGACACGGCCCGGGCCTTCGAGGACCTGGCCACAGGGGCCCGCGCCGACGCCAAGATCATGATGTCCACAGGCCTCGGGGCTCCCACCGCCTAGTCGTCTCTCCGCGAAACAACCAAGGAAGAAGGAGGCCGATCCCGTGCCGTTCGCATCGCTACCGACCGGAATCGACATGTACTACGAGGTGGAGGGCGCCGGCGACCCGCTGCTGCTGATAATGGGCACCGCCGCCGACCACTCGACCTGGGCGGGACAGGTGGCCGCCTACCGGGACGACTACACGGTGATCACCTATGACGCCCGAGGGACCGGCCAGACCACCCGCCCGTCGGATCCCACCAGCTACTCGATGCGGGTACTGGGCGATGACGCCGCCGCCCTGCTTGACCATCTCGGCATCGAGCGGGCCCACGTATCCGGACTCTCGCTGGGGAGCGCCACCGCTCAGGAGCTGACCATCAACCACCCGTCAAAGGTGGCTTCGGTCCAACTCCACTGCACGTGGGGCTACTCGGACGAGTGGTTCATCCGCATGATCGACACCAACGAACTCCCCGTGCTCCACGAGGACTACGCCATGTATATCAGGACTGCGCTGCTGTGGGTGGCCAGCCCTCACTTCATCAACGAGCGTCCCGACGACGTGACCGCCTTCGAGCAGGGGTTCATCTTCGAGAACCCCCATCCGCCCAGCCGCGACGGGATGCTGGGGCATTTCCACGCCGACAAGACCCATGACACGCTCGACAGGCTGCACCGTATCCGGGTGCCCACCCTGATCACGTCGGGCGAGGTGGACTGGCAGGTTCCCACCCGTTACGGACTAGAGGTGCAGAGGCGGATCCCCGGCTCGACCATGCACGTGTTCACCGGCCCCGCATCCAGCCACATCGCCTTCTACGAGATGGCCGACGAGTGGAACGCCTTCACCCTCGGATGGTTGAAGCGCCTCGGCTGAACGGGCCTGCCCGAGAAACCCCCGTCCCTGAGCGCCCTCTCCGGCCGGAAGGTCGGGAGCGGGGCTACCCGCCGTGGGCTTCGTCGTAGCTGGCGCCGCCCGTGCCCTCGACCCAGTAGCGGCGGGCCCAGCCGACTCCCTGCCAGCTCATGACCTCTGTGGGCACCACCTTGATGAGCCAGCGAGGCTGGCTGATGGTCCCAGTCAGGTACTCCGGACCGTTGGGACCCAGGTACCGGTAGGACATCTCCTTGGCGACCTCGACCCATTGGCCACCGACGTTGGGCTCCTCGACGATCTCGGCCATGCCCTGCATGATCACCTTGGGAATCTCGACGCTCTGGCCCATCTCGTCCGGCTCGCTGTGGGGGGCATCCACCACCAGCGAGACCCTCGGGTCGGCCTTCATGTACTCGCACCACACCGCACGCTGGCGACCCACGAACCACATCGCTCGGCCGTCCCACTGGTACCAGAGGGGAATGACGTACGGGGCGCCATCGGGCGTCAGGCAGGCCACCCGAGCCAGGTAGCTCCCCTCCAGGAAGGCATCGAACTCCTCGCCTTCCAGTCCCCCTAGCTTCCCCCGAAAATCCTCGGCCATCCCGTGTCGCCTTTCTGTTCGCGGCTGTCGGTGGCATTGATCCCATCGACCATGCCCCTCCATACTATCCGCAGGCGCGGAACCGGCATGGGTCGCACCGGCTCGGGCGCTCCGGTAGGGGCACCATATAGAATGGCCGCCAATGCCTTCCGTTCCCCCGCCCGCCGCTGCTGCCAACGGCAGCCACGAAGTAGCTCTCTCGGTCCGGGACCTGGTGAAGACCTTTCTGGTGGGAGGCGGTGTCTTCGGCGGCGAGAAGGGGGAGGTCTCGGCGGTGGCCGGAGTCTCCTTCGAGATCGGCGCCGGCCGCACCCTGGGTCTGGTCGGCGAGTCGGGATGCGGCAAGTCCACCACCGCCCGCAGCATCCTGCGCCTCATCGAGCCCACGTCCGGTGAGGTGGTTCTCACCCGTCCGCTCGACGGAGGGGGCAGCGAGCGGATCGACGTCATCGCGGCGGATCGGCGCCAACTGCGGGAACTGCGCCGCCACATGCAGATCGTCTTCCAGGACCCATTCGCCTCCCTCAATCCCCGCATGTCGGTGGGGACCGCTATCGGCGAACTGCTCCATGTCCACACCTCTCTCACCAGGAAAGAGCGCGGCGATCGGGTGGGCGAACTGCTCTCGCTGGTGGGGATGAACCCCAACGTCGCCGACCGGTACCCTCACGAGTTCTCCGGCGGGCAGCGCCAGCGGATCGGCGTGGCCCGGGCCCTGGCGCTCAATCCGGGCTTCCTGATCCTGGACGAGCCGGTATCGGCCCTGGACGTGTCCATCCAGGCCCAGGTTCTCAACCTCTTGGAGGAACTGCAGGACCGGCTGGGGCTCACCTACCTGTTCATCGCCCATGACCTGGCGGTGGTGCGTCACATATGCGATGACACCGCGGTCATGTATCTGGGCAAGATCGTGGAGCAGGCCAGCACCGACCGCCTTTTCTCGGCGCCCATGCACCCCTACACCCAGGCTCTCCTGTCTGCGGTGCCAACGCCCAACCCGAAGATCCAGCGGCAGCGCTCCAGGATCCTGCTGGAGGGTGACGTGCCGAGCCCGCTCAACCCACCGTCCGGGTGCCGGTTCCACACCCGATGCCCGATCGGGAGGGACAAGGAGGTCTGCCGCGCGGAGGAACCACTCCTGAAGGAGGAGGCGCCCGGCCACCTGGTGGCCTGCCACTTCGCTGAAGCGAAGGCCATCATCTGAGGGGTCCTGACGAAGCGGGATCTCCGAGCGCCGATCTCCGGCGGCTAGCCCGTGATCGGACCCACTTCGAGTTCGACGCCTCGCTGGCGCCCGCCATCACGGTGGCGCCGGGCGAGTCGATCCTGGTCGAGACGGAGGACGCCCACAGCGGAACCATCACCGGGCCCGAGGTGGTCTACGAGACGCTCGAAGACGTGATGGACCGCATCGGCGGCGCCAACCCGGTTACCGGACCGATCGCCATCGAAGGCGTGCGCGCGGGGGATTGCGTAGAGGTGCACATCGAGCACGTCTCCGGCGCCCCCGTAACCGGCTTCGGGTACATGACAACCACGCCCACCCTCCACCCGTCCCTCGCCGCGGAGACCGTCATCTGCCACCGCGCCGGTGACCGGGTGGAGATCCCGACCGCGCGGGGTCCGGTGTCGGTACCGTACCGCCCCTTCGTGGGCACCCTGGGCGTGGCGCCCGCCGGTGACCCGGTGCTGTCGTTCCGCCAGGGCGTGGAGTTCCTGGGCAACGTCGACCTGCCCGAGGTGACAGCAGGCGCCACCGTGATACTCAGGGCAGGCGTGGACGGAGGCATGGTGTCGCTGGGAGACGCCCATCTCGCCCAAGGGGACGCAGAGATACATCGCTCGGCCATCGAATGCCAGGCCGACGTGACGCTGAGCTTCGGACGGAGCGATCCGGCCGCGACGGGTTTCTGCGGCCTGCCACAGGTGAACACGGCTACGGAATGGGCCAGTGTGGCCCCGGGACCCGGCCACCTGGAGGACCTGGTGCGGATGGCCTACGACGATCTGGCCCGGCGGATGCGCCATACAGGCCGCTATTCGTTGGCCGAGGCCTACCGGCTGCTGGGCGCGGCCGGTAGCGTTCGGGTGGGCCAGGTGGTGCCACCGGTCTACTCTGCCCTGGCAAAGATCGAACGCCGCTACGTCGAGGAGGATGCCCCATGGCCAAGCCGTCCCTAGCCGTGGAGTCGATGAGCCGGTCAGGCATCCGGGAGATCATGGAACTGGCCTGGACGGTCGAGGACGTCATCCATCTGGAGGTCGGCGAGCCCAACTTCGCCACCCCCGACCACGTCGTGGAGGCCGCCCATCAAGCCGCCACAGACGGATTCACCCGGTACACGCCCAACGCGGGGATCCCGGAACTACGGGAGGTGCTGGCCCAGAAGGTGCGCGACCGTAACGGCATCGAGGCCTCGGCCGACCAGATCGTGGTGACGCCCGGGGCGGTGGTCGGCCTCTACAGCACCCTGGCCGCGGTTACCGATCCGGGCGCCGAGGTGCTGCTGAGCGACCCCAGCTGGCCGAACTACCACCTGATGATGACCCTGCAAGGGATCACTCCCCGCCTGTTCCCGCTGTCGGCGGAGGACGACTTCATCCCGAACGCCGCCCGGATCGAACCCCACATCACCGACCGCTCCAAGGTGCTGCTGCTGAACTCCCCGGGCAACCCGTCCGGCGCCACCACCACCCGGGAGGCGTTGGTGGAACTGCTGGAGCTGGCCCGGGCCTACGACCTTTGGGTGCTGTCGGACGAGGTGTACGACGAGATCTGGTTCGACGACCCTCACGTGTCCGCCGGCCCACTCGACCCGGACGGCCGGGTGGTGACCTTCTTCAGCTTCTCCAAGACCTACGCGATGACCGGCTGGCGAGTCGGCTACCTGGTCACCCCGCCCTCCCTGACCGAGAACGTGATCAAGACCCAGGAACCGATCTCGTCCTGCGTGAACGCCCCCGCCCAGAAGGCGGCCGTGGCCGCCATCACCGGTCCCCAGGAAGTGGTCGCCGAGATGCGAGACGCCTACCGGCGGCGCCGCGACCGTGTAGTGGAGCTACTCGGGCGGGAAGGAATCCCCCACGTGCGGCCCACCGGCGCCTTCTACCTCATGGCCGACGTCAGCGGCAGCGGCATGAGCGGGCTGGAGTTCGCCCGCCGCCTGGTGCTGGAACGAGGCGTAGCCGTGGTCCCCGGCAACACCTTCGGCCCCGGAAGCACCGCCTACGTGCGCCTGTCACTGGCCACCGCCACCGAACCCCTTCTCGAAGGAGTGACCCGCCTGGCCGCGGCTGTCAAGGAGTGGGGAGCCTGACTCCGGAATCCGTCAGATCGAACCCAACGACCCAGGGGAATCCGCGACCGGCGGATTGATCGGGGCTATCGTCAATCACGACATCGCTGGGGGAAGGGATTTCGGTCATGTTCGAATGGCTTGGTATCGGCCACCTCGTCGAGCTTTCCGGGACGGAAGCCGTCTGGGGGTACTTGACCCCGCTGGCGGCATTCATCGGGTTCTTCGTGTTACAGCTCGTGGTGCCGGGACGCCGCGTCCCCGGCTACGTCATCGATCCCGAGACCGGCGAGCCTCGAAACTACCGGCTGAACGGTCTCCTGGTCTTCATAGTCGTGGTGATCCTGTGGTACTTCGAACTGACCGGGATGCCCCAGGACTGGTTCTACCGGTCCACCCTCTATGCCGTGGCCGGCGGAACGGTGGTGACGCTGATCCTCTCCATCATCGCGGTGTACAGCCAGCCACCGGGTGAGGTGAAGAACCCGTTACTGGCCTTGTGGATCGGACGGGCCCAAGAGTTGTCCTTCTTCAACCAGCGCATCGACATCAAGATGTACTTCTATGTGGTGGGCGGGGCGATGTTGGTGCTCAACGGCTGGTCCGCGGTGGCTTACCACTACGACCGCTTCGGCGAGGACGCCAACCCCGGTGTTGTTCTGTACACCGCGTTCTTCACATGGTATATCGTGGATTACTTCATATTCGAGCGCGTCCAGTTGTATACATACGATCTTATCCATGAGCGGATGGGATTCAAGATGTTCTGGGGCGGGCTCCTGATCTACGGTTGGATGTTCACCATCCCGCTGTGGGGGATGGCCGTCCACCCGGACCCCGGATTCTCCGGACCGGGCAGGTATGTCTGGCTGATCGGGGCGTCGGTGAGCTTCCTCTTCGGGTGGGGCATGTCCCGCGGCGCCGCCATGCAGAAGTACACCTTCAAGCGCTGGCCCGACCGCAAGTTCCTCGGCCTCATCGAGCCCGAGTACATCGAGGCCGGGGACCGCAAGCTCCTGGTCAGCGGTTTCTGGGGCCTGTCCCGCCACATGAACTACGGGGGTGAGGGGTTCATCTCGCTGGGGATGGCCCTGGCGTTCGGCCACTTCACCAACCTGTGGGCCTGGACCTACTTCATCTTCGTGGTCATCATGTTCACCACTCGTGAACGCTACGACAACAAGTTCTGTGAGGAGAAGTACGGCCCCGAGAAGTGGGCCGAGTACAAGGCAAGGGTGAAGTACCGGATCTACCCCTGGATCTACTGAGAACCCGTCGCACCCTCAGGTAGCGGGCTCGACCACCTCGAACGACAGCAACTCAGACGCCACTCCGACCGGCCGGCTGTCGGAGCCCGCGTCTGGCCCCTGGTGGCCCCGCTGGAACCCCCTGCTGCTGACCCACCGCTGGAAGTCCTCCTCCGACCTCCACCTCGTATACACGAAGTAGCGGGTCTCGCCGTCCACCGGCCTCAGCAGCTCGAATCCTTCGAAGCCCTCCACGCCGTCCACCTCACGAGCCCGCGCCGCGAACCGCGCCTCCAGCTCCGCACCTCTTCCGTCCGGCACGGTGATCGCGTTGATCTTGACAACACTCACAGCCAATCCTCCAGGTTGTCATAGGGCTTCTATATTACTTTATCTCCATATACCCTAACCATCGTACGCTATAGTTGAAGAGCACGAGAGGGGATGGGGATGCCCGCTGCCAACGAAGGATACGCAGATGCCAAGGCCGCAGAGGCCATCGCCACCGCTGAAGCGAACGTAGAGAAGGCCATCAATCGTCTCATCCGATGGTTTATCGTGGTTGCCATCTCCACGATGGGTTTCGGCGCATCCATGGCAGCTCTCTTCCTAGCCGACTAACCCGGATATCCCTCAGGGCCAGCCCACCCGTCGGGTAATCGGTCGACTACAGCCATGGTTGGGAGGGTTCCGGTTTGGGGCGTAGGGGTGAGAACCGGGGGCTCGTGGAAACGGTGCAGGTAGACGGCTACTTCCGCCCGAGTGACGATCTGGTCGGGTTGGAACGGATCAGGTGGTGACCACCAGACGATCCCGTGGCCGGCCGCCCCGTCCGCTATATCGCGAAACGGCGGCGCCCGGAAATCAACTCCATCTCGGGATAGAGGTCCTTCCGGCGGTTCCCCAGGCGCCGCCTTCAGGACCTCGGCAAGCCGATGCAGGAAGGTCACGGCCTCCGCACGGGTGATGTGGCCCGCCGGACCGGGGGAGAACCAGCTTCGCTACCCCCGCGAAGACGAGCAGCAACGAACCGGCCGCGAAGAGCGCCATGGCGATGTCTACAGCGGTCATGCAACACCAAGGCCGCCCCCGGGAGGCGGGGTCCGGCGCATGCCGTGGATGGGGTGATAAACCCGATCCGGGCACTGCGACATGGCAGACTTGATGCGCAAGTTTGCTCTGAACGAGGTCGCTGTGAGCGGAGCATGGATGGATCTGCGGCGCCGGGGACCGGACCCGCTGGTAGCCGCGGCGCTCTCCGCGATCTGGCCCGGCCTGGGCCATTTCGGCCACCGAACCCGTCGTGCCCTGCTGTTCGCCAACGGGACCCTGATGGCCTACGTCTTCGCGCTCGGCTACGTGGTGGCGCGCGGCACGAGGACCCTGCTCCTCTGGACCGTGAACGTCTCCTCGCTCCGGATCGTGATGGTGGGGAGCCTGCTCCTACTCGCCTTTCGCTCCGCGGTTGCGGTGGACGCGTACAGAACTGCGGACCGCCGCTACTGGCGGTGGCGCCACAAGCCGCGGCGGCGGGTCGGGACAGCGATCACGCTCACCCTGGTGGCCGCGCTCATCGCCGCTCCCCACGTGGTGGTCATCCGACTCGCCTCGGTGCAGCTGGCCCTGCTGTCGGACGTGTTCGTCGCCACCAACACGCTGACCGCGGCTCCCACCCCGCTTCCCACCACCTCCCCCACGACCTCGCTGCCGGAGGCCGGCGAGGCCGACCCATCGGGACCCATCGTGCCGCTCACACAGGCGACGACCCCGGCCCCTACCACATCCACCACGGCCCGGGCCCCGGCCCCGGCCGCGCAACCACAACTGACATGGGACGGCGCGGACCGCCTCACCATTGCTCTGCTGGGAAGCGACGCCGGGTTCGACCGGGTCGGGGTGAGAACCGACACGATCATCGTGGTCTCGATCGATGTGGCCACCGGCGATGCGGCGGCGTTCAGCGTGCCGCGCAACTGGCGTCACGTCACCTTCCCGGACGGAACCGCTGCCGCGGAGCTATGGCCGGACGGGTATCCGGAGATCGTCAACGAGATCTACGGCCTCGGGCTGAGACAGCCCGAAGCCTTCCCCCAGGTCGATGATCCGGCGGGACACGCCATCAAGTCCGCGCTCGCCCAGCTGACCGGCCTGCCCATCCAGTACTACGTGCTGCTCGACATGGTGGGTTTCGTCAAGGTCATCGACCTGTTCGGCGGCATCGACCTGTACGTGAGCGAGACGATCGACGAGCGGATCAAGCCCATCGTGGCGGACGGCCCGCCCGTCCTCATCGCCACCGAACCCGGATACCACCATTTCGACGGCCTCACCGCCCTCGGCTACGTGCGGGCCCGGACCGGCACCACGGACTGGCACCGGATGACCCGCCAACGATGCGTGGTAGGAGCCCTGCTCGACCAGGTGCCACGCATGGAACTGGTGTACCGGTATGCGGACCTCACCGACATCATCGCCGGCCATGTCAGCACCGACATCCCGATCGATCGTCTCAGCGACCTGATGGGCCTCGCGGACCGCCTCGACACGTCGAGGATCGTCACCGTCAACTTCATCCCGCCCGAGTTCCAGCCCGGCGATGCTCCCATCGCCCAGGTCCGGGCCGCCGTCGCCCAGGCACTCGAAGGCCGCGCCAACACGTCGAACGCGCTCCTCGCCAATAGCTGCCGGACGACCCAGTAAGCCCCACCGCCCGACCCGTCCCCCTGCTACCCGGAGCCTTCTGCCTCCACGCCGCGATCGGCTCCCACAACAACCGCCACATGCTCAGCCGGGAAGTGAACAGCATCCTCTCGGGTCTCACCATCGATTTGGGGACGGACGAGCGTTCGCGCACCGATCACAGCGGCCGAGGCCGGACCGCTTCGACGCAAATGGTGCTGGAGGCGCGTAGCAGCGAACATGATGTCGTGAGCGTCGTGAGCTCGAGAAGCACCGCCGAATTGACCCCGTCGGAAGGCACCCGGATCAGGAACCTCCTCGACGAGGCGTTCGAGGGCAGATTCACGGATGCGCTCTGGCGCCAGGCACTCGGGGGAGTGCACTTCTTCGTCGAGGAAGACGGCGTCCCGATCTCTCATGCTTCGGTCGTTCCTCGCCTCCTTGCCGTTCGAGACCGTGAGATCAACACCGGGTACGTCGAGGCGGTCGGGACACTGCATCGCGATCGGCACAAGGGCCTGGCCAGGAGCGTTCTCGCGGCGGCCCGGCGCCACATCGCGGACTCGTACGAGCTCGGAGCCCTGCACTCTGTGCTGCCCACCTTCTACGAGCACCTGGGTTGGGAACGCTGGCGCGGTCCCACCTTCGTGCGGACGAGTTCGGGTCTGATGCGGACTGAGTCGGACGACGGGTGCATCCACATCTGGCGCGTCGCGGTCACGGCCGATCTGGACCTCGATGTCAATGATCCGATCAGTTGCGAGTGGCGTCCCGGCTTCGTCTGGTAGCGGAGTCCGGGGTGTTGCCGGGGCTAGGGTTCGAGCGATGGATAGTCGACCTGCGTCGCAGTCACCTCGTTTCGGAGTCGTCGTGCCTTCCAGCGGGGCCCTCGCCCGACCGGAGTCCATGGTCGCCATTGCCCGTAGGGCGGACGAGGTCGGGTTCGATTCGATCTGGGCGATCGACCACATCGTCATCCCGGCCTCAGGCGTCTACGTATTCGGCGAAGACGTCTACGAGCAGTTGGTGGTGCTCGCCCATCTGGCCGCGGTCACCCAGCGTGTCCGGCTGGGGACGACTGTCATGGTGGTGCCCTACCGCAACCCCATCGTCACGGCCAAGATGCTCGCCACTATCGATGCGTTGTCGGGCGGGCGGCTGATCCTCGGAGTGGGATCAGGGTGGCTCGAGGAGGAGTTCGACGCGCTCGGCGTCGACTACCCATCCCGCGGTCCCGTAACGGACGAGGCGCTGGACACCTTCGTCAGCCTATGGACGCGCCGCGACGAAGGCCGTTCAGCAAGATTCGGGAATATCCGCTTCGCCCCGACACCGGTCCAGGATCCCCATCCACCCATCCTCATCGGCGGCAACAGCCGTCGCGCCATCCGGCGGGCGGTGGAATTGGGACAGGGCTGGCACCCCACGACGGTTCTGGGCAAGGCTGAGCTCTTCTCCCTCGTCGACCACTTGCGGGCGAGTTGGGAGGCAGCGGGACGCCGCGGGAAACCTGAGATTGCGCTGGGGATCCCCGTTCTCGTCACGGAGTCGCCGCCGGATCCCGAGGAGACTTGGCTGGGAGCACGGATGGTGGCGGGATGGCCCGAGCAGATCGTCGCCGAACTCCGGGGGCTCGCCGAGTTCGTGACGCACTTCGTCATCCACGTGGTGGCTCACACCCGCGAGGAGTTGATCGCCCAACTCGACCTGATAGCCCGGGACGTCCTTCCAGGTGCCCGACTACGCTCGTAAACCGGCGCGTTGCCAGGAGGGAGAGCATTGATGGCTCGGGATTTCGTTCGTGCCTTCAACGAGAACATAGGGGTCAACACATCGGGTCGGCTCCAGGTCGAGGACGTGGACGCCACCGAACTCGCCGACAGGTTCGGAACCCCCCTCTACGTCATCTCGGAGGACCAGATCTACGCCAACGTCAAGAAGTGGCACGATGCGTTCGCGTCGCGGTATCCCCGGTCCGAGATCCTCTTCGCCACTAAGGCCAACAACAACCTGACCGTAAGGCGCATCTTCACCCTGGCCGGAGCAGGAGGGGACGCGTTCGGTCCGGGTGAGCTGTACCTGACGCTGCTCGCTGGTACCGATCCCGATCGCGTCGTTCTCAACGGATTCAACAAGCAGGACCGGGAGATCCGGATGGCCATCGAGGCCGGCGCCGCCATCCATCTCGATGCCCCGGACGAACTCGATGACATTATCCGGGCGGCTCGCGACCTGGGGATGAGAGCCCGCATCGGGATGCGGACGAGGTTGCTCTTGCACGACCTCGACGACATGGAGGCGGACTGGCCGCCCGGGATAAAGATCGGGCCGGGGGTTCGCGAGATCAACAAGTTCGGGATCGCCCTCGATGATCTCGAGACGGTGTGCCGCCACGCCCTCCGGGAACCCGAGGTCGAGCTCGTCGGGTTCCATCACCACGTCGGTCGCTGGGCGCCCGACCTGCGAGTTCACGAGGCGGTCGTGAAGGACCAGATGGAGGCCGCCGGAGCACTCAAGGACCGGTTCGGATGGGTGCCCGAATACTTCGACTTCGGCGGCGGGTTCGCGTGGGGAAGGCCGGAGGGTCACGGACCGATGGGATTCGACCGCGGCTCTCCGACCGCAGATGAGTTCGCCGAGGTGATGACCGCGCACTTCCGCGACGGACTCGACGCCCACGGCCTCGGCGAGCCCCGGCTGATGGTCGAGCCCGGACGCGGGATCTCGTCCGACATAGGCATCCTCCTGTCCCGTGTCGGCATGAGAAAGTCGTTCTCCGACGTGGGCCAGACCTGGATCGGGCTCGATGCGAGCGAGAACCACCTGCTCAACATCCTGTCGGGCGGCTTTTACTATCACCCGGTCGTGACGGATCGGGTCAACGAGACGCCCACCGAGACGGTCAACCTGGGGGATCCGCTGTGCTGGTTCGGGAACCTGGCCCTCAACGTCCAGCTTCCCCATGTGGAGCGTGGCGACGTCGTGGCGTTCCTGGACACCGGCGCCTACTGCGAGAGCAAGAGCCTGCAGTTCAACTCGATGCCCCGTCCGGGAACCGTGCTGGTCTCGGGCTCGAAGACCGAGCTCATTACCGAGCCGGAGGTGCTCCAGGACGTCACGAGGCGGTTCCGCCTGCCTGCCCGGCTGATGCCCGTGCCGGCCTCGCCCGCCTAGCTGAGCACGACCTGACAACCGCACCCACGCCAGAAAGAGAGAATCCATGCCCACCAATGGCCCCCGCTCCGAGTTGGTTCTCCACTGGCCCGGTAGTCCGCCGTCCTTCAACCCGTTCTCCAACCTGTCGATGCCGAGCTGGTTCCCCATCTGGTTCATCTTCGACCAGCTCGTCAACCTCGACGGAGAAGCTCGGGTCGGTCCCCAGCTCGCCGAGAGCTGGGATGTTTCGGACGACGGGCGCCGATATACCTTTCACCTTCGCCGTGATGTGACCTGGCACGACGGCGCACCCTTCAGCGCGGAGGACGTCGCCTTCACGTACACGATGCTCGTCGATCCCAGATCGACGAGCAGATACCAGTCCCTGGCGCTTCCGATCAAGGGCGCCGAGGCGTACGCCGCGGGAGACGCGGCGACGGTCGAGGGCATAAGCGTGGTCGACGAGTACACGGTCGTTATGGAGCTCGCCGAGCCGCACTTCGGTTTCCTCGCGACCATGGCCTTCCCGATCGTCCCGAAGCACATCCTTGAGAACGTCGCCACGGGCGAACGGGTCGAGGACACGGACTGGTCCCTCCGCTCACCCGTCGGGACCGGACCCTTCCGGATCTCCTCGTACGAGCCCGGGGGCGACGCCGTCTTCGTAGCCAACGAGGCCTATTGGGGCGGGAACCCGAATCTGGACGGGCTGCGGCTTCGCAGGCTCGACGACGAGGCCGCTCTTGTGGCGTTCGCTGCCGGGGACATCGACGTCATGTTCATCGACGCACTCGATGCCGACCGGGTGAGAGAGCGTCCGGGTGCCAGGGTCGAGGCGTTCCGGACATGCGAATGGCGGACGATCATCTTCAACCACAGCCATCCGGCGCTGGGCGACCGGAGGGTGCGCGAAGCGGTCGTCCGTGCCATCGACCGCCAGGCCATCGTCCGCGACGTGTACAAGGGAATGGGCGAGGTGATCGGCTCGCCGCTCATCATGCCCGAGTGGGCCGTGAACCACCGGCTCGACTCGCAATACCCGTACGACCCCGACGGCGCCAGGGCGCTGCTTGCCGAAGCGGGGTTCGCCGATGGTTTCAGGGTCGATCTGGTCACGGGCCCGGGTGCCATCCCGGCTCGTCACAATGCTCCGTTCCTGGGAGAGGTCCAGCGTTACCTCGCGGACATCGGCATAGACCTCGTCCTCAACATCAAGCCGATCGTGGAGTACGTAGGGGACTACGAGAATTCCCGCTTCGACGTGTACACCTGCTGCGGTGCTTCCGGTCCCGATCCCGACTTCACCGCCATCTACTTCCACTCGTCGTCGATGCCGCCGAAGGGATCCAACGGCGCCCGCTATGTCAGCGCGGAAGCCGACGAGCTGCTGCTGCGCGGCCGGGCGGCCGCCGATCCCGAGGAACGAGCCGCCGTGTATCACCGCTACGCCGAGGTGCTGACCCACGACCTGCCGTGGGCGGCGCTGTGGCACGAGAACAGGATCCTGGCACTGGACGAAAGCGTCGGCGGAGACTTCACCGAGCTGGGCATGTCGTGGCTGCCCGGGACGATTCCGGGATCGTGGCAATGGACTAAGAACCGGGCCGGCTGAGCAAGTCAATCCCGTGCCCGGAAACGGTCGAGGCACTTCACCTTTGTCCGTGACGCGCCGCCACCGGGCACGGGTCGGGGGGTGGTCGGGTGAGGACTCCGTGCGGCTGCGGCTGAACTGCCCCGTTTGCCGAGGAGCGTTACTTGAGCCCAGCCCCATGGGGCCAGCCGTGGTCTAGAGGTGCCAAGACAACACAAGAGTAGTTATATTGGCGTACGTTACGGTCAGGCTAGAGCGAACCTGAGCGAGTTGAAGCCGCGCAGGACGAAACGTGCCGGCCGCACCGGTTGCTCGACCAGTTCCAGGTCAGGGCACCGGGTTGCAAGCCGGGCGAGTGCCACCTCCACCTCTAGGCGGGCCAGGGGCGCGCCCAGGCAATGATGGATTCCCCCGCCGAAGCTGACGTGGGTCGGGTCGCCCCTTCCGATACGGAAGGAGTTCGGGCTGTCGAAGTGCCGAGGGTCGCGGTTGGCGCATCCGAGAAGAACGGTCACCTGTTCGTACTGATTGATCGTCTGCCCGCCGACCTCGTAGTTGTCGGCAACCACCCATCGGTCGAAGGTCTGGATGGGAGCGTCCCAGCGAAACAGTTCCTCGGCGGCGGTCGCCGGGGCGACTTCGCCGCCGGTGAGGAGCCTCCACTGGTCCGGATGCTGTATCAGGGCCAGGATCCCGTTGGCGAGCGTGTTCACGGAGGCTTCGTGGCCGGCGTTCAGCAGGGTGATGATCATCGACACGATCTGGGTGTCGGTCAGCGTTCCGTCCTCGGTCCTGGCGAAGCACAGGGCGGTGATCATGTCGTCGCGGGGCCGAGCACGCCGGCGGTCCATCAGCTCCCTGCAGTACTCGGCGAACTCCACGGAGGCCGTCACCGCGGCGCGGGTGTCCGCGTCGGTGATGTTGTACTCGTACATCCGGGTGATCCGGCTCGACCAGTCGAGCATCCGGCACCAATCCTCGGTCGGGGCACCCAGCAACTCGGCGATCACCTGGACGGACAGGGGTGCCGCGTAGTCGTTGACCAGATCGAAGCGGCCTCGCTCGACGACCGGGTCGAGCAGGCGGTCGGCAAGTTCGCCGATGCGCGGTCGCAGGCCGGCTAGCCGCCGCATCGTGAAGGCGGTTGAGACCAGGCGGCGGATCTTGGTGTGGTTGGGTGGTTCCAACCACACCAGAGCCCAATGTTCCACGTCGTAGTAGGGCTCGAGCCCGTCGCGGAGCGGGGGGAGTCCCCAGGCCTCCCGGTCCACGGTGGGCTGGTCGATCCGACCGAGTCGGCGGTCGCGCAACGCCCGACGGACATCGTCGTGGCGGGTCAGGAACCAGATCGGTCGCTCACCGGCGCGGCCCGGACCGCGGAAGACGGGTGTCTCCTCGCGGATCCGGTCGAACGCCGGATAGGGGTCGCGCAGGAACTCGGGATCGTAGGCGTCGAGGACGAACGTCATTGACGAACCGTAACAAACGCGTTCCTACGACGGGGTGAAGGCTTGGCGGGGAAGGCGGCTCAGTCGACGAGTGGCCAGGAGGCATAGGTGGAAGCGCCTACGCGCGTTTCGAACTCGGCCGCCGCCTCGTCGATCCTGCGGTAGGCCTCCTCGCTGTCGAAGCGGGTAAAGGCGCCTCGGTCGAGGACGGCCTCCCCGTCGACGAAGACCGTGTCCACGGTGCTGGACGCCCGGAAGTAGACGAGATTGTCCACAGGATCACGGAACCGAGGGTGTGCCTCCGGTCTGTCCAGCCGGTGCACCACCAGGTCGGCGCGCTTGCCCACCTCGATCGATCCGATCTCGTCCTCGAGACCCAGCGCCCTGGCGCCATGGAGCGTGGCCATCTCAAGGACGGTCTCGCCGGTGAGGACCGGCAGTTCGCCCCGGAATTCACGGAACCCCACCGCTGCAAGGTAGGCCTGGCGCAGCACGTCCCGGCGCCCGCTGTAGCCATCGGAGCCGAGAGCCACCGGCACTCCCTTGGCCAGCATCTCCGGGAACGCGCCGACCCGGATGGCGCCCATGCCCCGTCTGAGAGATGCGGCCGGGCAGTGCACCACCCGGGTACCGGAGTGGGCGACCAGGTCCACCTCCCGCTCTGACAGATGGTTCATGTGCACCAGGGTCAGGTTCTCGTCCAGCACGCCGATGTCCGCCAGGTGCTCGATGGGGCGGCATCCGTACAAGGCCTCGGAGATGGTCACTTCCTCGGGGTCCCACGATTGGTGCATGATCATCGGGGCTCCGTGCTGGCGGGCCAGGGCCTGGGCCTGGACCAGCAACTCGTCGGAGCACCGCATGCAGCCGTACATGGTGGCTGCGCCACGCACCCGGCCGCCGTTGCGGAACGGGTAGCGGGTCATCTGTTCCTCTAGCCGTTGCACGCACTCCCGCGTCGGAGTGCGCAGTGTCTCAGCCTCCTCGTCGGACATCGCCCCCGCGGAAGTGTCGCGACCGGGTACCTGCGGCCTGAAGTCGAGCATCGCGTATCCCGGCAATCCCCTCATCCCGACCATCTCGATCGCCCGTACCGTTTCCTCCAGGAAGAACGAGCCGCCGGTGTCGCTGTAGGCCGTGGTGCCGTTGGTCACCATCTCCATGCACGAGAGCAGGGCGCCCAGATGGTCGGTCTCGGGACTGCGGCAACTGAACAGCCAGTCGTCCACCGCCCCGTAGTCGGCGTGGTCCTTGGGCGCCATGCCACGGCTGAGTTCAGAGCTGCCGGCATGGACGTGCGCGTCGACCAAGCCCGGATGCACCAGTGCTCCCCCGAGGTCGCGGATGGCTGCGGCAGTCGTCATCGGAGCAACTTCACGATCGGGCCCCACCCTCGCTATTCGCCCGTCGTGGATGACGATCGCTCCGTCGACCAGGATCCGCCGGTATGGATCCATGGTGATGACACGACCATGGCGGAGAAGCAGGTCAACCGTTCCGTCATTGCTATTCCCGCGATTCAAGTGTCCACCTCCAGGATCCCGGCCCGCGGCTCCGCTCTCAGGCCTGCCACGTGCTCATCGGCCCGTTAGAGTTCCACTCGGCTCGCGATGGCCGACTGGAGGGTTCGATGAACGATGCCGGAACGGTCATGACGGTACTTGGGCCGGTGCCGGCGAACGAACTCGGGTTCACCCTTCCCCACGAGCATATCTACTGCACCCTGCGCCATGCCGACTACCGCTACGACGTGGCCGATCAGTTCGTGGACGAGGAGGTGATGGCGGACGAGGTCGGGGCCTTCGCCGACCTGGGGGGCGAGACCATCTTCGACCTGAGCGTTCCCGACAACGGCCGGTCCCCGGAGCGGTTGCGAACGTTGTCGGAGCGGACAGGTGTGCACTTCGTCATGGGCTGCGGCTGGTATCGCGGCAACTACTACCTGCCCGAGGAACGGATCGACCGGCGGCCGGCCGGTGACCTCGCGGACGAACTGATCCGGGAGATAACCGACGGGGTGGGCGACACGGGGATCCGCCCCGGCGTGATCGGTGAGATCGGGTCCGAGAAGGACTGGGTGTCACCCGCCGAGGAAAGGGTGTTGCGGGCCGCCGCCCGGGCCCACAAGGCCACCGGTCTGGCCATCGGCGCGCTCCACGCCATCGGACCGGTCGCCCCCGAGCAGCTCACCATCCTCGAGGAGGAGGACGTGGACCTGACCCGGGTGGCGGTCGCCCACTGCGACGCCTACCCGCACCTCCGTTACCTGCTCGGACTCATGGAGAGGGGTGTGTACATCATGTTCGACAACTGTGGCCAGTTCAGGGGACTGGGTCAGTTCGAGAACCGGATCCTCGCCCTGATCGTGGAACTCGTGGACCGCGGCCTGGAGGACCGGCTGATGTTGTCCCACGACGTCTGCAAGCTCGGACAGTTGCGGATACACGGTGGCACCGGGTTTACCTACCTGTTCGAGACGTTCCTGCCGGCCCTCTCGGCCAAGGGCATACCGGACGAGACGATCAGGACCATCACCCATGACAACCCCCGGCGCTGGTTGACAGGGGTATGAGCGCCGGCGAGCGCCTCCTGGGCTGGTATCAAGGCGTAGTCGACGAGTACCGCCGGCTCACGCCCCGGTCGGCGGCCCTGTTCGTCCGGGGCGGAGGGGTCCTCCCCGGCGGCGATACCCGCTACTCGATCACCACCCGCCCGCATCCTCCCTACTTCGACCGCGGGGAGGGTCCCCACATATGGGACGTCGACGGGAATCGCCGCCTCGACCTGAACAACAACTCCACAGCGCTGGTCCACGGCCACGCCCATCCGGAGATCGTGGCGGCGGTCCGCTCCCAGGCCGGGTCGGGGACCGCCTGGGGTGGGCACAACCCGTCCGAACTCGACTGGGCCGACATCATCTGCGAACGGGTACCTTCGATCGAACGGGTGCGCTTCGCCAACTCGGGAACCGAGGCCAACATGCACATGCTCAAGGTGGCCCGGGCATTCACCGGCCGCGACCTCGTCCTAAAGCTCGACGGCGCGTACCACGGAACCTACGACGCTTTCGAGTTCGCATCCGGGCAGGACGGCCACGCCGCGGCGAGTACGGGGGGAGTTCCCGCCAACCTGGCGGAGAATGTTGTCCTCGGCGCCTGGGGGGATACGGACGGTGTGGCCGCTCTTGTACGCGAGCACGCCGATCAACTGGCTGCGGTGATCCTCACCCCCTTCCGCTCGGCGGGCGGGTTCGCCCATCCTCCCGAGGGTTTCCTGGAGACGTTGCGGGCGGTGACGGCGGACGAGGGGGTGCTCCTCCTGTTCGACGAAGTCATCTCCCTCCGCCTCGCGATGGGGGGCGCACAGGATCGCTACGGGGTTGTGCCCGACATGACCGCCCTCGGGAAGCTGATCGGGGGCGGCCTCCCCGTGGGCGCCTTCGGTGGGAGGGCCGACATCATGGCCGTGACCGATCCTCTCGGTGACATGAAGGTGGCGCTGGCAGGCACGTTCAACGCCAACCCGATGACCGCCGCGGCGGGCGTCGCCGGCCTACGGCTGCTGACACCGGAGGTCTGCGAACGGATCGACCACCTCGGCCGTGTGCTACGCGAGGGTCTGTCCACAGCCGTGGCCGAACGCGGGCTTCCGCTCCGGGTCGAGGGCGGCGGTTCCCTGCTGAGCCTGGCGTGCGATCCGGATGTGACCCGGCCGGACGTGCTACTGACCGGCCTAGCCCTGGCTTTCGGCAACCGGGGCGTCTTCGGCTTCCCGTTCCTGTCCACCTCCTCGGTGATGGAAGAGAGGCACGTCGACGACGTCTTGGAGACCGGAGAAGAGGTCTTCGCCAAAGTCGCACCGGCACTCTAGGTCCCTGGTCCTTCCCCACGAGTTGAGTTGCGCGTGGAGCGCGGACAGGGGCCATCCTCTTGCCCTCATTGCCGTTGCGTCAGTGTCAGGAGCCAATCGTCAGCAGCCTTCGCCGAGCGCAGGTGGACCAGGCTCAGATGGGCATGGTCCGGATGGGCCAGGGCCGATGGTATCGACCGGCGCCGCCGCCAGTGGGTCTGTAATGCCCACAGGAATAACGACTGGCGGCTGAGAAAGTGCCGCCATATCTGTTCCCTATTGCCGTGCCACAGCTCTTCCCGAAGGACTCCACGACGCATCGTCCTCCAGAACAACCTCCACAGGACCACGCGTATCGGGTAGTCCAGCCATATCAACGTCGTTGCCTTGGGCCAAACGACATCCCGTGCGAGGCTGTAGTTTCCGTCTCCGACCCACCTGTCGCCCCGCAACTGCTGCCGTAAACGTTCTCTGAACACGTCGTCGGGTGTCTCTGTCCAATCCGGCCCATGGCGAATGGCGTCGAACTCGATGTGTTCCATGTCGAGCGCTTGAGCAATCTTCTTTGCCATCGTTGTCTTGCCCGCGCCGGTCGTACCGACCAGGACAAGGCGGTCGTTGGTCCGTGGACGGCCTCCAGCGTCGGGGCCCTGCGAGTCAACCATGTCTCTGGACTGCGGATGTGCTGCCTGTGAGACGCGGCTGTGCCCATTCGATGCGGACTCGCGGCATAGCTAGGCCAACCGGTTAGCAGTGCCTGCGGGCGATCTGACCGCGGCGGGCACGGGTGGGACCTTTTGGGTCTACCGCGACCGTACCGCCGACGATTACCCAGTCGATCCCGGAGGGTGAGAGCTCGGGTTGGTCGTAGGTCGCCCGGTCGATCACCCGGTCTGGGTCGAAGGCGACCAGGTCGGCTCGCTGTCCCGGTGCGATCTCGCCTCGGTCGTCCAGCCCGACCCGCCGTGCGGCCCGGAACGAGAGCCGGGCAATGGCTTCACGTACTGTGACGACGCGATCCCTGATGGCGTAACCGCCCAGGAACCGGGGTGCGGTGCCCCACAGCCTCGGGTGGGGTGTGGCGGCGAAGACGGCGTCACTGCCCACCAGCATGGCCGGGTGCCGGGCGATGGCCTTGACGGTGGACTCTTCGGCGTAATGGAGGATGACCAGCGCGCTCATCCCGGTTTCCAGCAAGAGGTCGATTACCACCCGTTCGGGATCGACCCCTCGGGCGGAGGCGATCTCGGTCAGCGTGCGCCCCATTGCATCCCCGGGACCGTCGGGCCCGCAGTCGATCACGACGATTCCCTCCGGGCCACACTGGTAGTAGAAGCTCTCCGGGCCCGCGGCCGGGTCTCCGAGCGCCTGGAGCAGACGGTCCACCGTCGGGCGGTCCCGCAAACGAGCTGCCATCTGCTTGACGCCCCCGTCATGTGCCCACGGGGGTAGCAGGGCGGACAGCAGGGTCACACCGGCACCGTAGGGATACTGGTCGAAGGTGACGTCGACCCCGTCCACGGGCGCTCTGTCGATCATTTCGAGCAGCGGCTCCAGCTTCCAGGCGTTGCGGTGCCCCAACACCTTCAGGTGGGAGAGGTGAAGGGGCGCCCCACTCCGGCGTGAGACGTCGATCATCTCCTCGACCGCCTCCAGCAGGTTATGGCTCTCGCCCCGCATGTGGACAGAGATCAGCCCGCCGAACCGGCCCGCCTCGGTGGCGACGGCCACGACCTCGTCTCGGTCCGCATACGCGCCCGGCGTGTACACCAGGCCGAAGGAGATCCCCCACGCACCCGCCTCCATGCCCTGCGCGACCTGGCGGCGCATGGCGCGCAATTCGTCACCGCCGGGTGGCCGCCGGCCTCCCCCCAGCACGGCGTCGCGCACCGCACCATGAGGGACGAACGGGCACAGGGTTATGGCGGGACGCGTTCCGTCCAGGGCCTCCATGTACTCGCTGATGGATCGCCAGGGCCACTCGCCAGGGCCTCGACCTTCGGACAGAGCCAGCTGGGTCATCCGGTCGGCCAGACCCTCGTCCGTTACGGGCGCCGGGCCCATCCCGTCAGGGTTGATGAGTTCCGTCGTGAAGCCCTGGAGAAGCTTGGGGGTGAGGATCGGATCCTCGAACGAGCGCAGCGCGCTGTGGGCATGCATGTCCACGAACCCGGGAGCCAGCGACAGCCCATCGAGGTCGATGGTGCAAGCCGCCTCAGGCTGCAGACCGGCGCCCACCGCTACTATGACGCCGTTGTCGATTGCGACATCTCCCGGCAGTGGCTCGGCGTCGCCGGGGTAGATCGTCGCATTCCGCAGGAGAAGGTCGACCACGCGCCGAGCCTACTCCGGGGAGAAGTTAGCGATGACCGGCGCCGAGGCACTGATCGAGTCGCTCCGGGTCAACGGTGTCCGGCACGTCTTCGGCATCCCGAGCACCCACACTCTCGAGATCTACCGTGCCCTGGGCCGGGCGCGGGACATCGAGCACATCACCACCACCCACGAGCAGGGGGCAGCCTTCATGGCGGATGGCTACGCCCGGGTGACCGGCCGCCCGGGGGTGTGCATCGTGACCACCGGGCCGGGCGTCACCAATGCGGCAACCGCCATCGCCGAGGCCTACTCCGACTCCGTTCCGGTGCTCTGCATCACCGCCCACATCCCCAGTGAGGACATCGGGCGCGGCCGGGGCCACTCGCACGAACTCCGCTCCCAGGAGAGCGTCCTGGAGGGCATCACCGACCGGTCCCGGCTCGTGCTCTCCCCTGACGAAGTGGCGCAGGCGGTGCACTACGCGTTCCTGCGGTTCAGGACCGAGCGGCCCCGGCCGGTGTGCCTGGCCATTCCCGTGGACGTGCAGGAGGCGGCGACCTCGGCACCCATTCCGTCCGCACCCGCCGAGGATCCGCCCGCTCCGGATGGGGACGCGGTCTTGAGAGCCTCCCGACTCCTCGGTTCGGCCGCGGCGCCGGCCGTCGTGGCGGGGGGCGGCGCGCAGGGGGCGGTCGAGGGGGTGTTGGCGATGGCCGAGCACCTTGACGCGCCCGTCGTGACCACGCTCAACGGGAAGGGGGTGGTCCCGAGTGGCCATCCTCTGGAGGCTTCGCTGGTTGTCTACCGCTCGGTGGCGCGTTTCCTAGAAGGGTGTGACGTGGTGCTGGCCGTGGGCACGGAGCTGAGCCCGGCGGACCTCTGGTTGGGCCCGTTGCAGCTGGACGGGAAGCTGGTACAGGTCGACATCGACCAGGAGCAGATCGGACGCAACCACCCGGTGGACGCGGCGGTGGTCGGAGAGGCCGGGACGGCGTTGGCCATGGTGCTCGACTGCGTGGCGGGTTCGAGGCCCCGGGCGGGTGCTTCCCGTGCGGCCCAGGTGCGCGAGGCGGCCGAGAAGGAGGCGCTGGTCATGGGCCGGCCCTACCTTCCCTGGATCCGTGCGCTGCGGGCGGCCATGCCTGAGGAGTCCTCCCTCGCCCTCGATGTGGCGATGGTGGCCGGATTCGGCGCCTTCCCCTTCTACGGCCTCCCTGGCCCGCGGACATGGATGAACCCGTCCGGTCTGGCCACTCTGGGATACGCGCTGCCCGCCGCGATCGGCGCCAAGATCGCCCGGCCCGACAGGGCGGTGGCGGCACTCGTGGGGGACGGCGGGTTCATGTTCACCATGTCGGAGCTGATGGTGGCCGCCCAGCACGGGCTCGCGCTTCCCGTGGTCATCTGGAACGACCGGGCCTTCGGGGAGATAAGCCGCCTGATGCGGGAACGAGGGTTCGAGCCGTTCGGTACCGACCTGCTTGTCCCCGACCTGGCAACCCTGGCCACCGCCTACGGTGCATCGTGGACGCGCGTGACCGAGCCCGCGGATCTGGCGGATGCGGTGGAGGTCGCCCTGGCAGCCGATGGTCCGACCCTGGTCGAGGTGCCTGCATGGTCCTGACCGGGCGGTACCGGTCGCTCTTCCCGATCACCGAGACCCGCGCCTACCTCTTCGCCGGGGGTCTTGCGCCCGCTGCGATCCCGGTCAAGGCGGCCCTCGACCGGTGGTCCGATCGATGGATGTCAGATCCGGCGTATCACCGCGCACGTTACTTCGACGAGTGGGAGCAGCTCAGGACCCGGCTGGCGACCGTGGTGGGCGCTGATCCCGGCGAGATAGCCATCGTCGACAATACCTCTCGGGGGTCCAACCTGGCGGTCCAGATGATCCAACCGCCTGCCGGCGCCAACATCGTCACCGACCCGACCTCCCACCCGAGCGCCGTCTGGCCCTGGCTGCTGCCCGACCGCCGCCCGGTCGAGGTCCGATCGGTTGCTGATGGACCACCCTCCACCTGGATGGCGGGGATCGAGAGCCTCGTGGACGAGAACACCATCGCGGTGCTCGTCTCCCACGTGGACCCCCGCACCGGCTTCCGCCACGACCTCCGGAGGCTGGCCGAGTTGGCCCGCGGTTGTGCCGGCTACCTCATCGTCGACGCCGCCCAGTCGGCGGGCGCCGTCCCCATCGATGCCGAGGCTGCCGGTGTCGACTTTATGAGCGGCACGCTGATGAAGTGGTTACTCGGTCCGCCCGGGTTGGGATACCTCTACGCGCGCCGAGAGCACATCGAGTCTCTGGCGCCGCCCCACGTCGGCTACGTGGGGGCCTACCGGGGCGGCGGGCCGGACGTGCCCGGGAACCTCTCGTACCGGCCCGGCGCGGTGCGCCACGAGATCGGTCTGGCGGACCTGCCGGGCATCGCGGCAGCGCGCAGAGGTTTGGACATCATCCTCGAGGCGGGCATAACGGACATCGAACGGCATGTCGTGGAACTGACCGGGCAGATGATCGACGGGTTGGCCGAACGGGGGATCCGGGTGCTGACCCCGGCGAACCCGAACGAGCGTGGCGGGGTGGTGGCCTTCCACTTCGACGGCGCGGTGCAGTTGTGCCGCCACCTGCGGAGGCTGGGCGTGGATGTGTGGGGATACCCCGAGGACGACCGGGTCCGGGCCGATCCCCACCTCTACAACACCCCCGGCGACGTGGACCGTCTTCTTCAGGGAATCGACGCGTACAGGCGGGCTGGTGCTTCTGCCCGGGTACCGAGGAGGTAGAGGATGGACTTGGACGGGCGGGTGGCGCTGGTGACCGGCGGAGGCACCGGTCTCGGTCGAGCAACTGCCCTCGCACTGGTGGGGGCGGGCGCGTCGGTGGCCGTAAACTACTCCAGGTCGCGCCTGGAGGCGGAAAGAGTGGTCCGGCGGATCAGGGACCGCGGAGGGACCGCGCTGGCGGTCCAGGCCGACATCACCGACGGTTCGGCGGTTTCCTCGATGGTGGCGTCGGTCGAGGAGGAGCTAGGACCGGTGAGCATCCTCGTCAACAATGCGGGCACCACCCGCTACGTTCCGTTTCCCGACCTGGGGGCGGTCACCGCGGAGGAGTGGCGGCGGATCATGGACGTCAACGTCACGGGTGCGTTCCTGTGTTCCCGGGCGGTGGCGCCCGGGATGCAATCCAGGGGTGCGGGCAAGATCATCAACGTAGCCTCCAATTCCGCTCTCACCAGCACGGGTAGCTCCATCCCCTACGTGGTGTCGAAGGCCGCGCTGGTGTCGCTCACCCGCTGCCTGGCCAGGGCGCTGGCACCCACGGTGCAGGTCAATGCCATCGCGCCGGGTTGGATGCTCACCGAGTGGATCGATCGCCACGTGCCTGCCGACCGGGCCAGGGAGATCCGGGCGGGAGCGGTGCCTCTGGTGCCGGTGGAGGACGTGGTCCGGTCTCTCATCGGGCTGGTGTCCAACGACTCGATCACGGGTGAGGTCGCGGTGGTGGATCGCGGGGATATGCTCGGCTAGATGATCAATCCCTAGTCGGGTGGTTGGTGATAGGAGGAGGAACCCCTCGAACCGGTGAGAGCCACCAGTGTCTCCCTACGTTCGGGGGAGTCCTCCACCGCCTCCGGGAAGTGGCACGCCACCACGCCGGAAGCTCCGCGGTCCTGTACCTCCGCCAGAGGGGGGGCTTCGGTGGTGCAGACGTCCGGGTTTCCCAGATTTCGCCGGAGCCAGCATCGGGTGTTGAAGCGACAGCCTGTCGGCGGATCGGCCGGGCTGGGTACATCACCCTCCAACACGATGCGTTGCCGGGTCGCTTCGGCCTCGGTGTCGGGAATGGGCGCCGACGACAGCAGCGCCACCGTGTACGGGTGGAGCGGTCGCCGGTACAGGTCCTCTGTGGGTCGCAGCTCGACGATCTTTCCCAGGTACATGACCGCCACCCGGTCGGTCACCTGCCGTACGAGGGCGAGATCGTGCGCGATGACCAGATAGGTCAGGTGGAATTCCTGCTGGAGGTCGCTGAGCAGGTTGAGGATCTGGGCGCGGATACTGACGTCGAGAGCGCTGACGGGCTCGTCGGCGATGATCAGGTCCGGTCGAAGGGCCATGGCCCGGGCGATGGCGATTCGCTGACGCTGGCCTCCGCTGAACGCATGCGGGTAGCGGCCCGCCGCGTCAGGTGGTAACCCGACGGTGTCGAGCAGCTCGCCAACCCTCTCCCGGCGCTCCGATGCGGTCCCCTGGCGATGGATGACGAGCGGCTCGGCGATTATCCGCGCCACCGTACGCTTCGGGTTGAGGCTGGAGAACGGATCCTGAAACACCGGCTGCATCCGGCGTCGCATCAGCCGGAGTTCTCTACGCGAGACGGTTGACAGGTCGACGCCGTCGAAGAGGATGCGTCCCTCCGTCGGGTCCAGGAGTTTGAGGACGGCTCGGGCGGTGGTTGTCTTGCCGCATCCCGACTCACCCACGAGACCCAGGGTCTCTCCGCGCTGGACCGTGAACGTAATCCCGTCCACCGCCTTGATGGAGCCGCCGGTCTTGGTAGACGATCCCCGCCCGGCCGGAAACCAGACCCGCAGGTCCTGGACCTCGACCAAGACCGGGCTCACAACCTGCTCGGTGCTCATCGGGCTGGTCCGGGTTCGTCTCCCGCCGGATCCGGGGGGTTCCAGCAGGCGGTCAGGTGGGGGCTCGCCGGTCCGGGAACCTGCTCTCCGTCCTCCTCACGGATCGACGCCATGTCCCAGCCCCGGGCGGCGGCGCGCCGGGCGGTAGGGATGGTCATCAACGGCGGGTCCTCATCGGCGCATCGATCGATTCTGGAAGGGCACCTGGGAGCGAAGGGGCATCCCCTGACAAGTTGGGTCGGGTCGGGAGGCTGGCCCTCGATCGTCACGAGCCGTTCTTGGCGGACATCGATCCGGGGTAGGGATCTGTGAAGCGCGACCGTATAGGGATGGGACGCTCTCGTGAACACGTCCTCGGTGGAGGAGGACTCGACTATGCGCCCCGCGTACATCACCATCACCCGTTGCGTGACGCCGGCCACCACACCCAGATCGTGGGTGATGAGCAGCATCGTGGTCTCGTGCTCGGAGGTCAGTTCCTGGAGCAACTCCAAGATCTGGGCCTGTACGGTGACGTCGAGGGCGGTGGTCGGCTCGTCCGCGATCAAGAGTGCGGGCCGGGGCGCCACCGCCATGGCTATGACGGCGCGCTGCCGCATGCCTCCGGAGAACTGGTGGGGATGGTCGGAGATGCGCTCCTCCGCGTTGGGCACACCCACGGTTCCCAGCAGCCGGGCCGCCGCCCGCCGCGCCGCCCTTGCCCCGAGTCCCTTGTGCTTGCGAAGTACCTCGGTGAGCTGCGTGCCGATGGTGAGTACCGGGTTCAGCGAACTGAAGGGATCCTGGTAGACGATCCCTACCTGGTCACCCCGGACGCCCCGCAGCTCGCGCTCGGTGAGCCGCATCAGGTCGGTACGTTCCAGCGTCACCCTTCCGGACACGTCTGCGTAATCGGGCAGCAACCGAACCAGCGCCAGGGCGCTGGCGCTCTTGCCCGATCCGCTCTCGCCCACCAGACCCACCTGCTCCCCCACCGCCAGGTCATACGAGACCCCGCGGACTGCCCGAACCAAGGACTTTGCCCGGAAAGTCACGTTCAGATCCCTCACCGACAGCAGAGTCCGGTCCGGCTCGGGCATCTCAACCGCGCCGGTGCCGGGTTCAGTGACCGGGGACTTCATATACCGACCGGGTGACGATGCCCCCGGCGAAGTTGATGGCCGATACGAAGAGCAGCAGGGCGAGGCCGGGGCTGATGATGAACCACCAGTGGGTGGGATACTGGAGGGCCTCCCGGATCATGTAACCCCACTCGGGGGTCGGCGGCGTGACGCCGAGGCCCAGGAAGCCGAGCGTGGAGCCGGCCAGGATGGCGTAGCCGATGTCGAGGACGAAGATCGTCTTCATCACCCCGAAGCTATTGGGCAGGACCGTCCACAGCAGGTTCCGCATCGGCCCCGCTCCCAGTGCCCTGGAGGCGGTTACGAACTCGCGTTCCTTCACCACGATGACCTGGCCCCGGATCAGCCGGGCATAGACCGGCCACCACGCTGCCGCGATCGCGATGATGACGTTGCGGATGGTGGGTCCCAGCGCCGCGGAGATGAGCAGGGCCAGCATGATGGAGGGGAACGACAGGAAGATGTCGACGATCCGCATCATCACCGCGTCGACCATCCCACCGGCATATCCGGACACTGCGCCGTAGAGCACCCCTACGGCGCCCGCCGTCAGGAGGACGAAGACGCCGATCACCACCGACACCCGGCCCCCGTAGAGGATACGTGACCACAGGTCGCGGCCCAGGTTGTCGGTGCCCAGCCAGTGATCGGCACTCGAGCCGGCCAGGGCCGACGGCAGATCCTGGGCGAAAGGATCGGGGGCGATAAGCGGTGCCGCGGCGATAGCCGTCACCATCACCACGATCACCCCCACGCCGTAGAACTCGAGGAAGGTGCGGGGCCGCAGGGACTCCATGGTCGTGGCGAAGCGGGTGGGCGCTACCGCCTCTTCCAGGCGGCGGAGCCGGCCTGCGGTCACGACCGCATCCCGTCGCGCACCCGTGGGTCGGCCACCGTGTACAGCAGGTCTACCGTCAGGTTGGCCAGCACGTAGGCCAGGCTGATCACCAGCACCACCCCCGAGAGGGCGTTGAGATCCAGGCGGGTGGCCGCCGTGAAGGCGTACTGGCCGAGTCCGGGCCAGCCCACCACGCGTTCGACCACGATGATCCCGGTGAGCAGCGAACCGAAGGCGAGCCCCGACAGGGTGATCACGGGGATGACCGCGTTGCGAAAAGCATGGCGGTAGAGGACCAGCCGCCGGCGCAGTCCCTTGCCGCGGGCGGTGCGAACGTAGTCCGACTCCAGGGCGTCGACCATCTCCGAACGGACCACCCGGGCGAAGTAGAAGCCGATCACCAGACCCAACACCAGGGCGGGGAACGCCAGGTGGTGCAGGGTGTCGAACAGGGCGTCCCATCGGCCGGCCAGTATGGAGTCGACGGTGACCATCCCGGTCACCTCCGGCGGTGGGCGCGTGAAGATGTCCAGCTGGCCCGGCCCGGCAGCCCACCCCAGCCGCCCGTAGAAGACCATGAACCCGACGATGGCAAGCCAGAACACCGGCACCGAGATCGCCAGTGTGGAGACCACCTTGAAGAGCGCGTCCCAAACTCCTCCCCGGCGCGCCGCCGCGAACACGCCGAGCGGGATGCCGAACACGAGAGCGACCACCAGAGCTGCCACCACCAGCTCGATGGTCGGGGGTAGCACGTTGGCGAGGTCGGTGCTGACCGCACGCGCCGAGTGGCTCGACTCGCCCATGTCGCCCTGCAGCAGGTTGGTCAGGTAGATCCAGTAGCGCTCCGGGATCGGCTTGTCCCATCCCCAGCGAGCGCTGAGGGCGTCGATGATGGCCTGTTCCGCCGCGTCGGATTGGGCGGCGCCCCGACCTCCCAGGTAGGCGGCAACCGGGTCGATGGGGATCAGTTGGGACACAAAGAAGGTGATGCAGGTCATGCCCAGCAGCACGAACGGCGCCAAGGCCAGGCGCCGCAGTACGAACCAGCGCATGTCAACTCCTCCGGGTCATGGCTTCAGCCGTACGAGAGGGCGATCGGGGGGCGACCTCCCGGCCGCCCCCCGTTGGTTTGTGCGGTCTCCCGCGGAACCTCGACTACCGGGACCGCCCCATCCGGTACGGCTCGAACCGGTAGACGGCGTGGTAGTAGACCCCGGTCAACGTGTTGACGTGCGGATACCACTCGGGGATCTCGACCATCAGGTGAGTCGGGTTGGCGTCAAGGCTCATCCGCTCCACGTCGTTCAGCAGGCTCATCCGCTCCGCCGGGTCGACCGACGCCAGCGCCGCGTCTCCTGCCGCCTTGATCTCGTCATAGAGAAGCCAGCCCTCGGCATTGTCGGGCCAGAGCGAGCGCTGCCAGTTCAGGAATCCGTCCGCGAACGACACCTGCGCCGAGTTCATGGCCGACGGATATTCCGGGAACCAGTCGCTCACGTTGATGTCGAGGTCGCCCTTGCGGAAGTCGGTGAAGAACACACCGACGTCTCGGATCTGCACCTCGGTCTTGACGCCGATGTCGGCAAAGTCGGCGGCCAGCTTCTGCGCAACGTCGCCGAAACCGGGGCAGAAGCCGCTCCACTGGAACGTCTGGAGGCGGATCGGGTTCTCCGGATCGTCGTAGCCGTCCGGGTAGCCCGCCTCTGCCAGCAGTTCCCGTGCCCTGTCCAGGTCACGCTCGTAGCCCTCCGTGATGCCTCCCAGGCGCATCGGCGCCAGGCCGTACACCCGGTTGGCGGTGTATCCGGGGCAGAGTCGCTGGAGGCCGTCGTAGTCGATGGCGTACTTGAGCGCCTGCTGGACCGTCGGGTTGGCCACGAACGCGTTGTTGTCCGGGTCGGTCGTGAACATCACGTAGTACCAGTGGTTGGTGTTGGCCTGGAGGATCGTGAAGTCGTCACCGAGCGAGGCCGCCTGATGCGGGATCACCGTCCATGCCAGGTCGATGTCGCCGCGGGACAGTGCGTCGATGCGTGACTGGGCTTCGGGGATGTTCACGAAGATGACCCTCTCCATCACGGCGGGCGGGCCTTCCCAGTAGTCGTCCACCCGGACGATCTCGAGGCGGCTGCCCGGTTCGGAGAAGTCGAAGGTGAACGGCCCGGAGCCGGCGCTGTTCAGAGCCAGCCACTCACCGGCCGTATCGGTCTCGGAGGCGTCCTCGCCGGCCGCACCGCCGTTGGCCATCACCAACTCGCTGTTGAGGACGCTGAAGGCGGCCGCGGTGGTCAGGGCCGGGAACTCCGCGTCTGCGTTTTCGAGGTTGAATACCACGGTCTGATCGTCGGGCGTCACGGCGCTGACGATGTTGGCCCCCTGGTAGGACGGCGTGGCGGCTACGTTCTTCAGCCGCATGAACGAGAAGGCCACGTCCTCGGAGGTGACCGGTGATCCGTCGTGGAAGCGGGCGTCCGGGTCCAGCTTGAAGGTCCACTGGGTGGCGTCCGCGTTGGACGACCACTCGGTGGCCAACTCGGGAAGCAACTGCTGGTAGTCGTAGCCGTTATCGGTCTCCGCCCACTGCGTGAGGGTGTTGTACACGGATCCGAGCACCAGCACGTACAACTCCTCGAAGGCCCGCGCCGGATCGAAAATGGTGTCGCTATCCATCTTCTTGCCGATCACCACGGTCGCCTCGCGGCCCGTCAGGGGTTCGGCCATCGCCTCGGTGGTAGTCGTCGTGGGAGCGGCGGTCGTCGTGGTCGGCTCACCCGCCGGCGCCTCGGTCGTGGTGGTCGTTCCCACCTCCACAACCGTGGTAGCGGTTGTCTCCGCGGGCGCAGCGGTGGTTGCCGGCGCGGCCGTCGTCGCAGGTGCCGCCTCGTCCGGTTCGTCCGTGCCGCAGGCGACGGCGAACACAGCCAGTGTCAACAACAGTGCCAGCCATCGTCCTGGTCGGTGCTTGTGCATCGTTCTTCCCTTCGTCCGGACCCCGGGTACGAACGTCCACTTGCTCCGCCTGACCCCGGAGTGGCCTCGGTTGAGCATACAGGGAGAGATTGTCCGGCGTCCGAGATAGTGGGATCGGCGAACCACCCTCACGGACCGTTCCCATCGTGGCCGCAGACCCGACGAAGCGATCGACGCAATGACCGTGCGAATCCAGCCGCGGACTAGCGGTCTACCGGCTGTCGGTTAGGTCTATTCGACCGTCCATGCGCAACTCTTCAACCAGAATGGCGATCCCAGCCGCTCCGATCGGCCAGGATCGCCGCCGCGCAGTTGTAACCAGGGGCCCCGGTGACCTCGCCACCGGGATGCGTGCCGGCGCCGCATAGGTACAACCCGGTGATCGGGCTCCGCCATCCACCCGAGTCCGGGAACGGTCGTCCGGTGAAGAACTGGCCGGGGAGATGGTCACCGTGATGGATGTCCCCGGCCGGCATGCCCAGCCTGCGCTCCAGGTCGGCCGGCGTGAAGAGGACGTAATCGACGAGCGCCCTGCGGAAATTGGGCACGTACTCGGTGATCCGATCGATCAGGTCTTCCGCCACGGAGGTGCGGAGATCGCTCCACGTTCCGTTCTCGGGAACCGGTGGTGCATACAGGACGAGGGCCGACACCGCGTGACCCCCCGGCGGCGCGCTGGCCGGGTCGAACGCAGTGTGCGTTCCCAGTTGGATGACGGGGTCCCTCGCCGGTCGGCCGGCGGCACAGTCCTCCCAGGCCGAGATGTAGTGGTCGATCGACCGGGTGATCCTCATGTACGACCCCGCCACCGGATCGTGGTCGGGGCCCAGGTAGCGTGACAGGTCCATCGGCTCCCGAAGGCCCGCGTGCAGCTTGAGGTAGCCGATCGTGCTCGAGATTTCCTCCACCCTCCCGAGAAACGACGGGTCCAACGCACCGGGGTCGACGAGCCACGTGTAGGTCGCCCGCGGACTCAGGTTGGACACGACCATGCCGGCGTCGAGACGGCTCCCATCCCCCAACTCGACCCCGGCCGCTCCCTCATCGTCCACCAGGATGCGTGTCACCGGGGCATCGGTCGTGATCTCCGCCCCTGCCCCGGCCGCCGCCTCGGCCATCGCGGAAGCGAGGGCGCCCATGCCGCCGTCCGGAAGCCCGGCCCAATCCGGATCCAGAGGAGCCGAGGCCCAGGCGGCCTCGAGCGGCGATCCGGGCTGGCGAGGATCGGCAGGCGCCGCGATGTAGGCGCCCTGGACGGCCTCGTCGGCAAAGTGATCCTGCACGAGCGATGCCATGTCTCCCGTCCGAAGGGTGTCGTACAGGTCGGGATCGCCCAATCGGGCAGACCGAGCACGCAGTTCCGACTCGGAAGGGGGTTCCCGTAACACGAACGGCTCGTAGAGCGCACCCGCCCGCTCCCACAATGCCGACCAGTCCGCCAGGCGAGCCGACGACCCAGGTGAGAAGGACTCGAGATCGGCGGCCGTGCGGCCCAGGTCACTCCACTGTTTGAGGGAGCGGCCGTCGGGATAGAGCCGCAGCACGGTCGGTTCCGGCTTGCGGACGGTGACACGTCCGGCAAGCCCCATGTCCTGGATCACCCGTGGTTGCAGGCCCCACAGCCTGAACGCGCACGTGGAGAAGCGAAACCCGTCAATCAGTTCTTCGGTGGCCACAGCGCCGCCCACGAGGCTTCGGGCCTCGAGAACCCGCACCCGGAGTCCGGCACGCGCCAGGTAGAACGCCGCCACCAACCCGTTGTGCCCGGCGCCCACGATGACGACATCCGTGTCGGTCCCCGTCGAGCCCCTCACGGGGGTCAGCCCACGATCGGCCAGGGGGTGAAGCTCCCCGGACCCACTTCTCTCTCGAAGCGGGAAGCGGCCGCGTCGATCCGGCGATACGCCTCGGCCGCGTCGAAGCGGGTGAAGCGACCCCCGTCGTAGACGGCTTCCCCATCGATGATGACCGTGTCGACCGTGCGGGTTTGGCGGTAGAACACCAGGCTGTCGACGGGGTCCTGGAATCTCGGGTGCGCTTCGGGCCGGTCCAGCGAGTGGATCACGATGTCGGCGCGCTTGCCGACCTCCAGCGACCCGATCTCGCCTGCCATGCCCACGGCCGCTGCACCGTGCAGTGTCGCCATCTCGAGGATCGTCTCCCCCGTGAAGACCGGCATCTCGTTCCGGACCTCGCGGAATCCCACCGCGGCGAGATACATCTGCCGCCCCACGTCGCGCCGGGCGCTCACTCCATCGGACCCGAGTGCGACCGCCAGACCGGCGCGCACCATCTCCGGGAAACGGCCCAGCCGAAGGGCCCCCATACCCCGGCGCACCGAGGCCGTCGGGCAGTGGACGACGTGGGTGCCCGAGTCGATCGTGAGCTCCAGCTCCCGATCGTCGAGGTGGATCATGTGCGCGAGCGTAAGCCCCGGCCCGAGGATTCCGAGGTCGGCCAGGTGTTCGAGGGGCCGCTTTCCGTGCTCGTCGAGCGAGGCGCTGACCTCCTCGGGTCCCCAGGACTGGTGCATGATCATGGGCACCCGGTGTTCGGCTGCCAACTCCCGGGCACGGACTAGCAGCTCGTCCGTGTTCCGCCCGCTGCCGAACATGTTGACTACGCCCCTCACCCGCCGCTCGCTGTGAAAGGGGTAATCCGCGATCTGGCGCCGCAGCCGCTCGAGCGCGACGGGGGTGGTCACGCCGAGGATGTCGATCTCCGACTGCGGCATGGAACCGAACCGCGGATCCTCGAGCTCGTCGGCGTCGATCTCGAGGTTGCCGTCGATGAGGAAGTGGCCGGGGAAGCCCCGGATACCAACCATCTCGAGGGCGCGCACCTCGTCTTCCAGCCAGAAGGCACTCCCGGTGTCGGCAAACATCGTCGTACCGTTGGCGACCATCTCCATAGACGAGATGAGAGTGCCGAAGTAGTCCATCTCCGGTGACCGCGCATCCCACAGCGCCAGCTCCAGATCGCTCCAGTCGGCGGTGTCCTTGGGCGCGAACCCGCGGATCAACTCCTGGCTGTTGACGTGAACGTGAGCATCGATGAATCCGGGGTGAACAAGAGCGCCCTGCAGGTCGCGTTCCACCGCGCCGTCGGGCACCGCAACCTCGTCATCCGGTCCGATGTCGACGATCCGGCCGTCGCCAATCGCAATCGAACCGTCCAGCAGGATACGGCGCTCGGGATCCATGGTGATGATGTGACCGTGCCGCAGCACGGTGTCGACACCCGTGGCCGGAAGCACTTCGCCGGCAGCCGTCATGGCACGAGGGGCCGGATAGCGAAGCGAGAGGGCCCAGCCATGGCTTCGCACCCTGCCGCTATCGCATCGATTGCCGCGTAGGCGTCGGCCTGACCAATGCGGGTGAACTCACCGCCTCCGGGCACGGCCTCTCCCTCTGCCCCGCCTACCGCCTACGACCCGACGAGCCAGCGGCGGGGGTTGTCCCGGGTGATCCTGTTGATCGTCTTCTCCGTGATGCCCAGGTCGCGCAGCGCCGGTAGGAACGTCTCGGAGAGATACACGAAACCGGGACCTCCGTGGATCTTGAACTGGGGGAACTTGCAGGTGTCGTGCGAGAGAAGGATGTGGTCCCCATGCCCCTTGTCGACCAACTCCTTCACAGTGTTCATGATGTGCTCCTCGAAGGTCCCCAGACCACTGTATTGTCCGCAGTTGTCGAACATGACGAAGACTCCTCGTGCGATGAGACCTTCGAGGAACTCCATGTGGGGATAGGAATCGCAGTGGGCCACCGCGACCCGCGACATGTCGACATCCTCTTCGTCGAAAATGGTCAAGATGTCGGGTGCGACCGGGCCGATGGCGTGGATGGCGCCCAGGGCGAGTCCGGTTGCCTTGTGGGCCCGCGCCGCCGCTCGCAGCACCCTCTCCTCCACCGGAGCGACCCAGGTCTTCTCCACACCGATCTCACCGATCACCCCGGGCTTGATGCCGGTACCGTCGACTCCGTCCGTGATCTCAGCGATGAGCTGGTCAGCGAGCGATCCGACGGTACGTCTCTCGATGACATCCTCGGGCCGGTAGTAGTTGCCCCGGTACCATCCGCAGCCCATCACGATGTGGATGCCCGTGTTCTGAGAGAGCTTGCGCAGGCGCTCCGGCGACCTGCCGATGTCCGGTACAGTCAGGTCTACGAGAGTGGTCCCGCCCAGTTCTCTAAACGCCGCGACCTCGGCCGTGACGACGCGGTCGTCATCGAACTGATCGGGGAAGTCATAGCGGTGCGCCGCCTGGCGCAGCTGGCAATAGGGATGCTCATGGGGAAGCACGTAGCCGAGTTGGTCTGCTGGTATAGGCCCCAGAACGGTCATCACGCTTCCCGGATCCGACATGATCCCTCTCCTGCGTTGCTCGCTGACACCGCGACAGTAAACGGGCCCCGGTCAGCGAGTCAACCGGTCCCGCATGCCGGGATCACGGACTTGCTCGGTCGCTTTCTCGTACAGGCAAAGGGCATGGAAGGCCCGCCATGACGGACCGGCTCGTCGTGGGCGTCGAAGGTCCCGACACGCCCCCTCGCAACTGGTCGATCGAGCGCGACCTGCTCGACGAGGCGGGCGCCGCCCTGATGACATCCGTTTGCAACAGCGAGGAAGAAGCGGCCGCAGCCTTGCGCGAAGCCGATGCCGGACTCGTCCACACCAGCCCGATCTCCGAGGTAATCCTGGAAGTCGCCTCGAAGTGCCGCGCCTTGATCCTCGGTGGCGTAGGCCACGAGCACGTCGATCTGGAGCTCGCCGCCGAGCGCGGCATTGCGGTCGCCAACGTGCCGGACTACTGCGTGGAGGAGGTGTCGGATCACGCCCTCGCGCTGCTTCTCGCCCTTGCCAGAGGCCTGCTCCCTCTGCATATGAGCAGCCGCCGCGGCGAGTGGGACCATTCGGGCGGAGGCAGGCTCACGCGCATCCGGGGATGCCGGCTCGGTCTCTACGGTTTCGGCCGTATCGCTCGCCGACTAGCGGACAAGGCACGCGGTATCGAGTTCGAGGTCATGGCGTTCGATCCGTATGTGGACCACTCCGACATGCGGGATGCCTCGGTGATGCCGGCGAAGAGCCTGGCCCACCTTCTCGGCTCTTCGGACTTCGTGTCACTGCACACCCATCAGACCCCGGAGACGGAGAACGTGATCAACGCCGACTCGATCCGGCTGATGAAGCCGGGTGCCCGGCTCGTCAACGTGTCTCGCGGCGCCTTGATCGAGGAGGGAGCGCTCTATGAGGCACTCAGTTCCGGGCACCTAGCCGGGGCGGCTCTCGACGTCATGGCCGTGGAGCCGTTCGACATGTACAGCCCGCTCCTGGGGCTCGACAACCTGGTTGTGACTCCCCACACCGCCTGGTACTCGGAGCAGTCCGTTCGCGACCTGAGCAGAAAGATGGCGGCCGCAGCGATCCAGGCGCTGCGAGGCGAGCTTCCCGACAACACGATCAACGCACCTGCAGAGCCGGGCTTCCCGTGGCTCGATTCGTGAGGTGCCGGAAGCAGAGCAGTACTACCGCCGGCGGTGGTTGCCGAACGAGCGGGGTGACGATGGTGCGCAGGCGTCGCAGATCATGGGATCCGCAGAGTCCTCATCGCGCTGGTCGAGTCCGACGGCGCCGCGGTCAGATCCATACTGTTCCAGCGCCGTGGCATCACCGCGCCTAGCCTACGGAGGGGTGAGAGCCGAGCCGTTGCAGCCAGAGTCTCCGTCACGATTCCGAGCCCGGTGGGACAAGTCAGCACGCCTCGGCGAGTGAATGCACCGGCCCACGAAAAAGCGTGGCGGGGATCGACCCTATCGGGAGGATTGCGTGCCGCCCTTGCGAGGAGACCTGATCAGCCTTCGCCTCGTGCGCAGTGCCGATATCGACGGCTTGATCCAGTTACTGAACGACCTCGGCACGCGCGGTGCTCTCGGCCACTTTCTCAAGTCCGAAACAGACATCCGCGGCCGGTTCGAGCGGGACGGCTACTGGTCCGACGACTCCGGAATGCTGCTCATGATCGATGCGGCCGCCGACACCGTCGGGTGGATCGGCTTCATTCCCGTCACCTACTACTTCTACGGCTACGAGATCAACTACCAGGTGTTCGGCGAGCAGTATTCCGGGAAGGGCTACGCAACCGAGTCCCTAGGGCTGCTTACCGAGTACCTGTTCTCGACCAAGCTGATGGACCGACTCCAGCTCAGTATCCATCCGGACAATCTCGCGTCGCAGCGGGTGGCGGAGAAGTGCGGCTACACCCGGGAGGGGGTGCTGCGCTCGCTCGGGTTCATTGATGGCCGGTTTCACGACATAGAGATGTGGTCGATCACCCGCCAGATGCACGAGGCGTTGTAACGAACCACGGAGCAAGCAGCGGCGTCACGCCCGATCAGCCATACGACCAAGCCGAAGTCCTCGATGCGTGGCAGTCGCCGGCGGTCTGGCTGCGCCCTCTCCCTTGTTACCTCGCAGTTTCGACGGACTCAGTGGCCGAGACCTGGCCGGCGCGGTGGGCTCGGCTATCACATCCCTGTTGCCGCCCCGGCCACCTTTCTGATGTCCGTCTTGCCGGTGGTGCGTTGGGGCACCCAGCTGATCAGCTTCTTGAATCCCTCGTTGAGGAGGAAGAAAGTCGTGAGGGCGTAGAGGGCCACGATGAACGCCACTATCAACAGCTGGGCGGTGTTGGTCCCGTGCACCGCCGCGTCAGCCAGGTGGCCCAGCCCGGAACCGAAACCCAGGAACTCGGCGACGATGGCCAGCGACCAACTCCCTCCCATGGCGAGCAGCAGGGCGGTGCGCAGTTCCGGAATCGACCCCGGCACTATCACTCTGTAGTAGGTCTGGAGCCGGGAGGCGCCCAGCGTACGGGCGCTTTCGATGTACCGGTCGGGCACGTTGGACACCGCATTCATGGTGGCCACCACCAGGACTATCCACACCCCGAAGGCGATGTAGATGGTGATACCCAGGAAGCGGCGGCCCAGGACGAGCTGCAACCAGGGAGCCGCCACCAGGAGAGGGATCATCCGCAGGAAGTTCATGGGCGCCCACGCGGTCTTGCGCACCGCCGGCCAGTAGGGAAGGAGCAGACCGGTCAGGAGGCCGAGCGCCATGCCGAGCACCAGGCCGCACAGCAGCCTGAAGAGGGTCACGCCCGAGTGATAGGCGATGGCGAGGAACGCACCCAACCAGGTCGCCTCCCCGCGGAGTATGGGAAGGGGCGCCAGTCCCTCGACATTGAAGCTCACCAACCCGAGGTCAAGCCCGCGGACAGTCCAGTACCTGGACATTCCGAAGAGGGTCTCACCGAACACGTAGTCCCATCCGGGAACCAGGGGATGCTCGAGAGTTCCATGAGGCACGACATAGGACGCCACCTGCCACGCCAGCATCAACATCACCCAGGAGACGAAGAAGAGCGGGCTGCGGCGCATGCCTGCCCACAGCATGTCCGGCCAGGCCGCTATCCCCCGTCCCGCCCTGACCAGAACGTCCTTGACCCGGGTCGTGCGCAACGCAACCGGCCAGGCCAAGAACAGCACCAACCCTGAAACGAGGTAAGACCACGTGACGGTGATCACACCGTCCGTATGTGTCCAGGTGACGAGGGGAAGGCCCTCAGGCAATTGAACAAGCATCCACGGGGTCAGGACGGCCCAGATAAGCCATCCAATCCAGAAGAGGGCTCGGAGGAGCGCAGGCTGCTGATTCAAACCGTCGTCGCCTTCCCTTGCCTACAGGGCCAGTTGGCGGCCGCCCTCGGACCACCTCGTCAAGGAGCGTATTCCCAGTACCAGGATCCCGTCGACCACCGCAGCCAGCACGCCGAAGAAGAGAATCAGAGCGACCACCGCGGTCGGTCCCCCCGCGTGGCCCATCACGTAGCTCCACATGCGGATCAGGAACCCTCCTCCCATCTGTGGTCCCAGCACCTCCACCAGCGTCCCCAACCCCCAGGCTCCTCCCAGAGTGATCCGGAAGCCTCCCGCGATCTCCGGAATCGTTCCCCGCAGGTACACCCATCGGAAGATCGTGCGGCGGTCCCCTCCCAGGGTGAGGGCTGATTCGATGATCCCCACCGGTATGTTCTCGGCCGCCCGGCGGGTGAAGAAGTACATCAGAAGGGTGGTGTAGAAGGCGACCACCCCGATGGTGGTCAACAGGGGGTAGTCGATCCCGAACCAGATCACGAAGAAAGGCGCCACGATGAAGATGGGGGTCGTCCCGAAGAAGCCGGTTACCGGTGTGACCACGTCGGCAATCCACGGCATGAGCAGACTGCTCAGCCCGACCGCCAAGCCGATGACCGTCCCCAGCGCGACTGCGATCAGGATGTTGCGGGTGGTGTGCAACAGATGGGGAAGGTACCCGAAACAGCGATCGGGAAGGCTGTCCAGCCTACCCCTTGTGAACTCCAGATCTGCCGCCTGGTCCGGACAGGCGTGGACGAAATTGTCCTTCATCGGCTCGCTGAACATCAGGTTGTCCTGGAAGTGGGTGAAGGCCTCGATCGGCGTCGGGATGAGAGAGGAGAGGGGCGAGAAGGGCGCGGCCAGCAGCTGCCAGTAAAGCAGGAACAGCAGCATCCCCAGGACCGAATAGAAAACGTAGGAGACCCGGCGGCGCCGCCTATTCCGGCGAGCGGTCGCTCGTACGTTGAGAACATCGGTGCTGGTCGTGGTCACGGCGTCCCTTCGTCGTCCTCGTGGTTTGGATTCACCCAAAGGACGGAGCGCGCTCGGCGCCCTTCTGTTTCCTACTCGGCGAACGCTACCGGAAAGCCTATCCGGCGGGAAAGACGAACGCGCCGAGCCGGTCGGCTTGCTCGGGGGGCGACCTGCTAGCCCGTTACCAGGTGATCCAGATGGCGGCGTCGACCGCCACGGGGAAGCCACCGTCCTGGAGGAGGAGCGGGTTGACATCGATCGCTTCGATGTTGTCGTTCTCGAGGCCGATGCGCCCGAGGGAGACCAGGATCCTGGACAGAGCAGCACGGTCTGCGGCTTCTGCGCCGCGGACAGGACCCAGGATTGCCGCTCCTCGTATGCTGTCCATCATCGCCATCGCGTCGCGTTCCTGGAGCGGGGCGATCCGGAAGCTGACATCATCCAGGACCTCGGTGTAGATGCCGCCCAGACCGAACATCACGCACGGGCCGAACTGTGGATCCCGGACCATGCCGGCCACGAGTTCGCGCGTTGCCCGGACTTGCTGCTGCACCAGGATGCCGTCCAACCCTCCGGCCGCAGCAGCCTCGATGGCCCTGAACGCCGACGCGACCTCGGCGCTCGTGGTGAGGTTCAGCTTGACTACTCCGACCTCCGACTTGTGCGTCAGGCCGGAGCCGCATCCCTTCAAGACCACGGGATATCCGGTGCCGGCGGCCGCCTCCACGGCCTCTTGCTGCGTGTTGACGAGGGTCGTATCCACCACGGGAATGCCATAGCTATCGAGGACGTTCCTGCTCTCGAACTCCGACAACGACCGCATCTCGCCCGCTCGGCCGGACGGATCGGCCCCGGTCTCCATCACGTTGCCTCCGCCGAGGCCACGAAACTCGAATAGTCGGCGAGCCGGGCCAGCGTTCGAGCGGTGGAGTCGATGTCCGGGAACAGTGGAATACCTCCGTCGACCAGTATTTCACCCATCTCCTTGATGACCTTGCGGTACTCGGGCCCCGAACGGTAGGAGCGCCATGTTGCTACCAGCGGCTTGCCGTTCATGTGCGCGGAGCCCGACTCGGCGAGGAAGGTGGCCAGCGCGGCTATCCGGTCGGGCGCCACGTCGTACATCCAGTCGACGTGGAAGTAGACGACCACCATGTCGAGATAGTCCTGCGAGCTGAGCACCTCCAGCACGGGCGGCATCTGCGCCGGGTCGGTCATCACATCGTGGGCGTCTACCGGATTCGTGATGATGTTGCCGGCCGCGGGAATGGTCTCACGAAGTTCGGCCCGGGCCTCGGCGGAGAGCGGCGGCAGGTCGAGGCCGGCCCGGCTGCATGCATCGGCTGCCAGCACGCTGCTGCCACCACCGGTCCCGAGGACGGCGACCCTGTGCCCGGCCGGCCGCCGGAGTCGTCTCAGGGCGTCGATCGTGTGCGCCATTTCCTGGACCGAGTCGACCCGGATCGCTCCGGTCTGCGCGAAGAACCCCTGCCAGATGCGGTCATCGC